>JAJBBL010000208.1 GCA_020532365.1 Candidatus Cloacimonadota bacterium
CCCACAACTACGATGAGAACTGCGTTGCTTATACCGGAACCCATGACAACGATACGACAGTCGGATGGTATTCTAAACTTGATGAGAGGCTGAAAGATCTAATCAGGCGGTATCTCAGCTGTGACGATTACTCGGTAGTATGGCATCTGATGCGTTCGGTTATGGCATCAAGTGCCCAAATTGCAATTCTGCCGATGCAGGATTTGTTGGCTCTCGATTCTGATTCTAGGATGAATAAGCCCGGAACATGCGGCGATCCAAATTGGGCTTGGAGGCTGACAGATAATCAGCTTAACGATGAGATTAAGTGGCGGTTAAAAGAGATCAGCCAGATTTTTGGCCGTGACGGCTCCTACAAAGATGTAAAAGAGTTATTTAAGATTTAGGACTTCCAAATTCTTTAATGGGTGGATGTTTAAGATATTATCATACCACCCTTTAACGATGTCTGTTGACACTATGTTTGTGGTTATTCCGTGATAAATCGGAATAACAACAGCTTCATCCAATAAATAACGGTGAGCTTTTTCAATCAGAACTTCCCTTTGTTGTTCATCCTCAGATGTCATGGCAGTACTTAACAGTCGGTCATAAGCATTGTCATTGTAATTTGCCAGGTTATAACCACTGGAACCATTAAAAAGGTTTAAAAAAGCAAACGGGTCGAGTATATCGCCAATCCAGGTAATGAAAGCAAAATCGTAAGGGCTTTGGCTGGGGTAGCGTGAATACATCCCGAGGGGCACGACATCAAGAATGACGGTTATGCCCAACTTCTGGCTCCAGATATCGGCTATCTTTTGGGCCGATTCAAATATCTTGGCACCTCTGTGAACAGCCATGTTTAAATCAGGAAGCCCGGCACCGTAGGGAAAACCCTCGTCACTTAAAATTTTATAAGAACCTGCTTCGTCAACTTCATCAATAAATTCAAAAGATAAAGAGTCTGGAATTAACCTGTCGGTAGGAAATATTTGGCCGCTCTCTCTCCTTATCTGATCCCAAGGTATTAACTTAACGAGTGCTTTTCGAATTGAATCTTTAGCATAAGGTCCTTTGCTGTTGCTAAAATAATAAAACCCGGTTGAATATTCGCTGGCCATGTGAAGGTCACTCTCTTTTGACAACAGCTGCACCGGGATATATGCTAAAGACCAGTGAACTTTTTTGTCCAGATAAGATTCAATCAGTTTTAAAGGTTCCAAATAGATGAATTTTATATAATCACTGGGAACGTTAATATAATCTCTGTACCATTTGTTTTTCTCTAAAATTATTTGGTTGTCAGAGAGAAGCTTAACGGTATAGGCTCCGCTTGTAATCAAAGACTCCCCATTTAAAGGTTCTTTGGCTTTTCTCACACTCTCATGAAGAGCACTAAAGGGGCTTGTTGCTAAAAGAGCCGGCAGATAAGGGACAGGGTAATCTAATTTTATCTCCAGCAGGTGTTGTCCGATGGCTTTTAAGCCGACGGCAGAACGATTCACTTTTGCCTCTAAATAGTCTCTGACGCCACTGACACACTCCAGTAACGATAATAGGTAAGAGTTGGTGCTGCTAAAGCGATCCAGCAGATAGAACCACGAATCGATAAATGTAGCTGCACTTATAAGTTCACCGTTGGAAAATCGGGCATTTTCATCTAAATAGAACGTCCATCTCAAGCTGTCGGCGCTGATTGAGTAAGTTTTTGCAATAGCCGGAATAGGTTTTGCGGTTTGTGGATCAAAACTGAAAAGTCCCTCGAAAAGGCCCTCCAAGATTAAGAGACTGGTGGCATCAGTAGCTTCCGACGGATTTAAAAAAAGTGTGTCTTCACTGGGATTTAGGGCTATGACAAATGTTGAGCTCTCATCCAATGGGGGATAAGAGGGCACCTCTAAAACCTCGCGGGCTCCTTTAGAGGGCAGGGAAAAAGTAAGGACAAAAAGCAATGTAAAACCGAGAAGAAGTTTCTTCATACAAACTCCTTCTCGATTAATGAAACAACATCGTTTAATTGGTTTTTAAAGGTACTCTCTTTATCAGAAGATCCCTCCAGCAAAGCATGTTTAAGATTTTTAATATCATATTTTTGATTTTTCAAAGAGTCCTTTAAGTAGTTTATCAACTCAACCGAGAGTGCATCACTGAATATCTCCACCTCTTTGATGATAGAGGAGTGGACACCTAAATTTAATTCAATCCTGCCCCACTCAAAACGATTGGCAATCAGGTGGCTGAAATTTGGAGTTCGCCCAAAGCGCCACTGCCAATCTGAATAGAGTTTGTAAGTCTCATAAAGAGAACTCTCTTTCGATAACCTCTCAATTGTGAGGTCTTCTATCGAGCATCTCTCTTTATACGTTTTAAAGAATGTCTCAATGAGTGCTTTGGAGAGATTTTCATGATTAAGGGTAGGGTTAAACTGGGTAAGATTAGCCACTCTTGAGGCAACAGAACGTACCCCTTTGGAGATAAGCTTCTCTTTGTCGGGAGTCAGATAGTTCATTATTGAGCCTAATTTGGCATCAATGAGGAGAGTTCCGTGGTGGAAAGCTTTTTTGGTGGTTACTCTAAAAGCGCTCCCCGATACTTTCTTATCATCGACGATGATATCGTTACGACCTGAATAAAGGGCAGTTATTCCAAACTCCTTTAACGCTTCGGTTATAATTGCAAAGTTTTGCTTCGGGTCGTAGAGCTCTTTTTTAGACATAAAAGTAAAGTTGGTGTTTCCCAGATCGTGGTAAACAGCTCCCCCTCCGCTTTGGCGTCGGGCTAAAAGAACCCCATCTTTTTCCATAGTCTCCAAATTGCATTCACTCCAAGGGTTTTGAAAGCGTCCGATGACAACACAGGGGCTGTTTCGCCATAAAAAGAGGAGATGGTCAGCTTCGTTAAAAGAGTCAAAAAGCCACTCTTCGGTGGCAAGATTAAACCAAGGATTGTGGTGCTCGGCAGTAAACACTCTAACTTTAGCCATTAAGAACCCCTCAATTGTTACACATTTATGATACTGTGTTTACACGGAGGTGGCAACATCCTATACTCCGAGTTGTGAATATCATCTTATTTGAAACTCTTGATAAAAATAATCTCATTGATAAAGAGGACTTTCGCTTTCATCATATTTTGAAAGTTCTGAAGCTTAAAGAGGGGGATTTTTTTAAGCTGGGAATTGTTAACGGCATCAGTGGCAAGGCCCAAATAATAAAAATTGATGAGAGAGGGATTACCTACAATCTTCAATCAACTGAAACCGAGAGTTACCCAATTCCCATGACATTGCTGGTTGGACAAGTCAGACCTATAAGTATGAAAAGGATATTGCGCGACAGCGCAAGTTTCGGCGTTAAAAACATTATTGTCAGTGGTTGCGATACTTCCGAACGCTCCTACAAAGAAGCTAAGCTATACACACAGGGTGAGTACAAAAAGTATCTTTTGGACGGTGCAATGCAATCGGGCCAAACATCAATTCCCTCTCTAACTTTAGTTGATGAGTTACCTATTGCTCTTTCTATTGAGAATAATCCAAATGTCCTTAAAGTTGTGTTGGATATCGATACCTCTTTTCCCTCAATCTCAAAGATTGGAGAGATTGCTGGTGAGGTTATTGTTGCCATAGGCCCAGAAAGGGGCTGGAGTGAAAAAGAGAGAGAATTGTTTAAAGACAGCGGTTACTCATTTTACCGCATGGGTAAAAGAATTTTACGAACCGAAACTGCCTGCTGTAGCGCTATAGCTTTGGTTCTGTCCCAGATGGGAGTAATCTGAATCCAATTGCTTGGAGACTGATTTTGTGGCACTATTGAGTGGTTAATTTAGGAGGAGAGGATGGCACACTGTGTTATTGATGAAGCTGAGGCTATTTTAGATAAAGAATTTCCAGTTTTGGACAAAGGGTTTGTCCGGCTTGTTGATTATTTGGGATCTGATTCGCGGATTGTTCAGGCGGCCAGAGTCTCTTACGGAGAGGGGACTAAAACGTATAGGCAAGACAAGGGGCTGATTAATTACCTGATGCGTAATGACCACACTTCCCCTTTTGAACAAGTCAGTTTTACTTTTCACATTAAGATGCCCATCTTTGTTGCCAGGCAGTGGATACGCCACCGAACAGCCAAAGTCAATGAGATATCGGGGCGCTACAGCATAATGGCTGACGAAGCCTACATTCCTGCTTTGAAAGATATAAACAAACAGAGTGAAGATAATAAACAGGGGCGCTCCGAAGAGGTTTTAGATATCGAATTACAAAAACAAGTTGCCGCCATTATTGAAGAAGACCAACAAAGGGCTTTTGAGACTTACCACAAATTACTCGATTTGGGGATTGCCAGAGAACTGGCTAGGATAAACCTTCCTCTGAGTTTGTATACCCAGTGGTACTGGACTATGGATTTACACAACCTCTTTCATTTCTTAAAACTCAGATTGGACAGTCACGCCCAATATGAGATAAGAGTTTACGCTCAAACTATTTTAGAGATTATTAAAAAGGTGTGTCCGTTAGCTACCGAAGCATTTGAAGAGCAGAGTCTCAACGGAAAAAGATTCAGCTTAAAAGAGGTGGAAGGGCTTAAAGAGTTAATTGAGGGTAAAGAGCTCTCTTTAGACGGCAGAGACCGCGTAATATTCGAAGAGAAGCTTATTTAGAGCCTCTTTTTTCCCTTTTTTTTGCTCTTAACCTCAGGCAAAACCAGCCGTTGATTCAATAATTCAGGGTTGTTCAGGTAGTGCTGTAAGACACCTATTGATTTAATAAAATAGAACCCATCGGCAATTCTTTCGTCTAAAGTCACTCCGATTTCCATTGAATCGGCAAACGTCCTTGTCCCCTCATCATCAACTATGCGGCGTCTCTTTAAAGCTCCCATCGTGACAAAAATACTGGTTGTTCCCCACTCATAAAGGTGATGGTGGGGGCTTCCTAAAAGGTTTATACTTCCCAAATTAGCAACAAAAGCAGAGACATGAAGACCGTCGGCGTCCCTTAGGGCTTTGGGAGCAACTCCTTTTTTATCAAGATAACGCAGTATTGCAGCCAAGAAGCGGATAATCCAACTGGGAAATTTTAAGAAGAATTCAATTGCTTTATCGGTATCGTTGCCGTCTGTCCCTTTGCGAGATTTGACAATGGTTTCGTTTATGGTTTTAGCAACCTCTTCAAATGTCATATCAGGTTCAAAGTAAATAACAGCCGAATGCTCGGGAGCTTCATCGGTATAATCTTCTTTTACAACAAAGTTGAGTGAGAGTTCGTTTCTTTGCCAATACTTATAGTTCATAATGAAGCGGTTGAGATGGGGACGAACTGCAATTGTCCGTATAAGTGCTGCCAGAAATAGTTCGAAAACTCGGTACTGGTGGTCAGAGGGGCTCTCTTTGTTTAGTTTCTTTATAAACTGAACCCCTTTTGTTAAGTCAACACTAAATTGATGATAAACTACCGAACCATTACGGGTCGGCATGATATAAGGAAATATCCTTTTATAAGGGTCTATATCTTTAACGTAGGTAGCATCATTTCTCCGCTTCATAAATGTTTTCCTTACAATCTATAATAGTTTGTCAATTATCGAGTGGATAAGCCTATTTTGTCAATCTGTGTATTGCATTTAAAGATTTAAGGAAAGGAAATAACTTTTTTTCATGGCATCCTCAAAATCTTTGTTTGAATTATAAGAGTAACCAAAAACCGGTTCCCATAACTGCGGTTTCTCCATACACAGATAGAAAAAAGGGTGTTGACCTTCTCTCCAAGATTGCGGAAAGGCGTTAAAGAGTCTCTTAAATAGGGTAATTTTCAGCTGGTCGCTGTAGGAGTATTTACCTGCGATTTCAAAAAACTCCATCTGCAGAATACGGCTTTTATTTTTACTTGAGCGTAACTCTCTCAGAACTTCTTTTGTGAATGTTAGAGTCCCAAAAGAGAACATAGTCAGTTCTTGAGGTGCAAAAAGGGTGGTTACTTTTTCAATTACACCCTCATACTCCTCCTGCCACCTGTCAAAATGAACCACTGGGTGGAGATGAAAGCCGATGGCAATTCCCTTGTCAGCCGCCTCTCTGGCCGCTTCTAACCTTTTGTCGAGTGAACTTGTTCCGTGTTCCTCTTTGTCTATAACAGTCGGTGCATTTAAAGACCAAGTCGCTACTATATTTTTTAAGTTGCTTAAATTATTAATCCAATCGGTTCTCGAAGATTTTGTTTTTAACTCAATTACTACCTTCTGATGCTTTAGAGCAAACTCCCTAAGGGCATCTAAAATGCCGTGTTTGTTCCCCCATAAAAGGGAGTCGCTTGATTGTCCGGTTCCTATGTGCCAGCAATTTTTTGGTAATTCTAAATTCAATAGACGTTCTTTAATATTGGAGGCAAAAAGGATTTGATTATTGTGATAAAAAGATTGAATGGAACAGTAAGAGCAGCCAAAGCCACATTGACGGACAACATCCAAGGTTAAAAGATTGCAGCATCTGGTCTGCTCGCCCTCTGCGGGGCAGGGACACCGACCTAATAAGTTTCCGTAATCAAACGACTCAACAATTATATCTTTCTCTTTTTTTAAGTAGTCGGACTTAAAATTTTTATAATCTGTGGGTTCTCTTCTAATAGCCTCTATTTTCTCTAAAAGGGTATTAAATGCCCACTTTGTTTTGTTTTTACCCTCAACATTTGGATTTGGGTTTTCACTCCAGAAGTCACTTAAAGAGCCTACATCCCACTGCCTCAATTCAACAGCCGTTTGAATTAAAATCCGTAACTGTTGAAAGGAAAATCTGTGATTAGCAGCTAATTCGTTGATAAAATTCCTATCTTGGTCGTTGAGAGCTTTGCTTAAAGGGTACTTTTCAAACTCTTGCATCATTGAGCCATTGTAGAGCTAATATTGCATTTTCTTCAATCGGTAGGTATGCTCAAAATGGTATGCAGGAGAGAGCAAAAGAACAGGCAAAAGCACTACCTCATCTACCCGGTGTCTATTTAATGAAAGACAGCTCGGAGAAGATAATTTATGTCGGTAAAGCTAAAGATCTGCGGCATAGGGTGACAAGCTACTTCTTAGGCGGAAAAGATGTAAAGACCTCCTTTTTAGTTAGTAAAATCGACTCCATAGAGTACATTATTACGGGAAATGAGTATGAAGCTTTAGTCTTAGAGAATAATTTAATAAAAAAATATAATCCCCATTACAATATCTCCCTAAAGGATGGAAAAAGTTATCCCCTGATTAGGATAACCAACGAACCTTTCCCCAAAGTGTTTAAAACCAGAAGGATAATCCACGACGGTTCTGAGTACTACGGTCCTTATCCTGATGGTAAAAGCTTGACCCAATATCTTGATTTGATTGAGAAAATGTTTCCTCTCAGAAAGTGTGGTATTCCTCTGAAAAAGAGGTATACCCCCTGCCTGTACTACCATATCGGTCGTTGTTGCGGACCGTGTGCCAATTTGGTAAGTGAAAAAGAGTATGCCCAACATATAAACAAAGTCAGAGCTTTCTTACAGGGTAAAGATGATGAGTTAATCAGATTAGTTAAAGAGCAGATGCTTTTAGCATCCAAAGAACAGAAGTACGAACTTGCTGCTGAAAAACGGGATCTCTTGATTGCTTTGGAGAATGTTTCAAAGGCTCAGCAAGTGGAGGATTTTTCTGCCGAGAGCAGAGATTACGCAGCCTGCGAAATGCGGATGCACCTAGCGGCAGTATCGATAATGCAGATAAGAGATGGGAAACTGATGGGTAAAGCACTTTACAGGGCAGAGACCTTTGGAGATGAGACTGAAACTCTTTTAAACTTTTTGGTTCAATACTATGGGGATGGGGGAAACAGGCCAAAGCAGCTCTATGTCTCTCACGATGTAGACAGTAACTTAATCGGGACTTATTTCAACCGTGATTTAAATCTCCCTATTGAAGTTAATCTTCCAAAAGAGGGTAAACATTACCGTATTCTGAGAATGGCAGGTGAAAATGCAGCCAGGGATGTTGAAAAGAGGTTAAAGAGCAAAGAAAATCCCGAAGCTTTGGAGGAGCTGATGGAAGTTTTGAATCTTGAGAACCCTCCCAAGCTGATTGAAGGTTTTGATATCTCCCATCTGAGTGGCAAGTATACTGTTGCTTCACTGATCTCATTTGTCGACGGACATCCAGAACCAAAGAACTACAGACGGTTTAATATAAAAAGTTTAGGTGGCAAAGTTGATGATTACAAATCAATAAAAGAGGCCGTCAGCCGACGTTACAGCCGAGTCATTAAAGAAAAACGGCCACTGCCCGATCTGATTATGGTAGACGGGGGTAAAGGACAGGTTAATGCCGCCAAAGAGGCTCTTATCCCGTTGGGCTTGGATGCCATAAGTGTGGTTGGTTTGGCAGAAGAGTTTGAGGAGATCTATTTTGACGATGACCGAAAAGCTCTCAGGTTGGAGCGGACAAACAGTGCCTTAAAGGTTTTGATAGCTATCAGAGATGAGGCTCATCGGTTTGCCAATGCCCTAAGTCTTCAACAAAGATCAAAAGAGGCAACTTTTTCTTTATTGGAGTCTATAAATGGGATAGGCCCTTCAAGGAGTAAAAAAATAATGCAAAGTTTTAACTCTTTGGAGGAGATGCTGGAATTATCTGCCCAAGATATTGCCAAACAGGCTCAAATTCCCCTTTCTGTTGCCCAAAGGATTATTAAAGCCTTGCATCTGTAAAAAAGGAGAGACTTTCAAGTTTTTGGGGAGGCTTTCCGCCGTTTAACATAATCAGAGATACCATTTGTTCCAATAAAATTAGCTGAAAATCACCGCTCATCTGACGCAGTTTAATATCATACTCACCTAAAAGGGCAATTATTTGATAGGTGCTTTTAAGAGGATACCGGTTAATAGCCTCTTGGTATGTCTGAATATCTTTTTTTCGTTTTAAGGGGACATCTTTTCCCATAACAGATGCCCCTTTAGCAGCACTGTCCCAGTTGCTGCCACTCTGATAAAGTTCTCCGATGGATGCTAGGCGTCTGAATTGCCACAAAAGTCCGCCAATGAGCGAGATGGCTTCTCCCTCTTTTGATTTAATGATTGTGTGGAGTATTGAGAGTGAGCGTTCAAGAGAGCCGAGTGCGATTTGTTCAAACAGAGAAAAAACACTCTCTTGGCGGCTATGGCTGATGTAGCGCTCAATGATTTCACCATTAACAACATCAATCTCTTGGGTTTTAATAAATTGTATCAGTTGGGAACTTATTAGTCGCAACTCTTGGGTATTATTTTCAACCAAAGCCAAGAGAAGGTCGATAGCTTCAGAAGTGATTGTCAAATTATTTTTTGAGAAGAAGTTACTCAACCACATCTCTTTTTGGTTTTCATACAACTCCCAAAATATCTCGACAAACTCTTTGGGAACCAAATTGGTAAGTTTTGCAGAAATTGAGGTATTCGTTGAGATAATTATTAAAGTTGCCGAAGAGGAGGGCTCTTTTATGTATTCACTCAGAAAATTAACCTGGGAGGCATTGAGAGTCTCTGCCTGACTTAAGATAACCAAACGGTGTAAAGCAAATAGAGAGTTGTTGCTCAAAGAGTCAATAATCTCACCGTTGAGAGTCTCAAAAGGGTAGTAGCGGTCTATTTCAATCTCGTTGTTGTAGCGGGTTTTTAAATTGTCCCTAATCTCTTTTAGGCGTGAACTTTTTTGTCCTGATTCGGGTCCCAATAAAAAATAGACAGAGGAAACTTTACTACTCATAGTCTCTTATAATAAGCTGGAGCTTTCCTAAAATGGTCACATCCTTTGAGTAAAGTGATCCGTATTTTGGATTTTCCGGTCTTAATTCAATGGCATTAGGAGTCAAATAAAACCGTTTAAGGGTGACACGGTTCTCTTCTCCAACTCTTGCCACTACAATTTCCCCGTTATGGGCACTGTTAGCCTGTTTAATAATAGCCAAATCTCCGTCCAAGATTCCGGCATCAATCATACTGTCCCCTTCAATATGGAGGGCAAAAAACTCCCCCTTTGACCCAATCATTGAGCTGGGCAGATGTAAATCATACTCTTTGTTTTCTTCTGCCAAAAGGGGTAAGCCGGCGGCGGTCGAGCCTAAAACCGGAATACTGATGGTCTCAACTTTCTGGTTGTGACCAACAATACCAGTAGAGCGACTGATACCTTCGCTGGAGTGGATAACCCCTTTTCTTTCCAGTGCTTTAAGATGGTCATGTGCTGCTTTAACTGTGATACCGAAAGCTTTGGCTATATCTCTGACAGCAGGGGCATATGAGTTGTTTTCGATATATTCTTTTATAAAATCGAAAACTTCCTGTTGTCGGGCAGTCAGCTTTTTCACTTGTTATCTCCTACTCTTCGAACTTGTTTAGAAAGAGACACTCAATAGCTTGGGCAGCCTCTTTCTCATCCGGGCCCTCTGTGGTGATGGTAATCACGCTTTTATAGGCAGCTCCTAAAGTGATAATTCCCATTATTGATTTTCCGTTAATTTTCATTTTATCTTTTTCCATGAAAATTTCAGATTCAAACTGATTAGCCACTTTCACTATCATAGCTGCCGGGCGGGCATGGATACCTGCTCTGTTAATTACTTCAACTACTTTTTCAACCATTCTAGAAGGTCTCCTCATTGTTGTAGTAGAGGTTTCTTGCCGATTCACTTTCAAGCCATTTCAAAACCCCTTGATCAAATTCTTTGGCTGAAAAATAACCAGATTTCTTTAACCGCTCATTTCTCGCTGCTGTTTCAATGATAATAGGGACATTTCTCCCCGGTTTTACCGGAATTTCAAGTTTAGGAATCGGAATACCCAAAAGAGTCTGTGTCAGCTCCTCTCCGATTCTTTCATAGGTTTTATTGGCATCCCAAATTTCGAGCTGAACAATCAACTCAATTACTTTTTTATCCCTGATTGAACTCACCCCGTAAAGGTTTGTTATGTTAATGATTCCCAAACCTCTTATTTCCATGTGGTGTGCCAAAAGGGGATTCTCGCCGCTTCCCACTAAAAATGTGTCGCTGATATTCTTGAGTTTAACTGTATCGTCACTGATTAAGCGGTGCCCTCTCTCAATAAGTTCCAAAGCGGTCTCACTTTTACCGACTCCGCTTTGACCGGTGATAAGAACACCTATTCCATAAACTTCAACAAGAACTCCATGGATAGTCATTGTTTCGGCGAAAATCTCTTCCAATAACTGGATGTATCCTTTGGAGAAGTCGGCACTTGTTAAATCGGTTGTCAAAATGGCACAACCGGAGTTTTCAGCAATATTAATAAATTTTGAACTTGGCTTTCCTTTGTCAGTGAAGACACAGGCAGCAACAGGGAAAGAGAAAAACTTCTCCAAAGAGTCATAGTTCTTTTCTCTTTCCAGTTTATCTAAGTATAATTGTTCACCCCGCCCAAATACCTGAATACTGTCGTGGTTAAAAACATCAAAGAACCCACTCAAAGGAAGTCCGGGACGACTGACCTTTGAGTTGGCCAATTTACGACTAAGACCACTGCGACCTGCTATACAGTTTAGTTGCAGGTGGTTATTCTCTTTTAAATCGATGTCTAACAAATCTAGAATCGAAAACTCAACCATAAAGCCTCCGAAAGCACTATAACATACCTTAAGTCCTTATGTTAGCATTTGTTTAGTACTATTTGATAGATAATAATCAAGAAGAATCAAAATTTAAGAATTTGAATAATTTCTGTTACAAGAGAGAAAGAAGTTTCTGCTGATAGCACAACAGCTGTCATAAGATGGCATAAGAATAGGACTTCCAGAGCATTTTTAACGCTTAAAAGAAATAGAACAGCTTTAATAAATTAGAACATGTTGCAAGAAATATCGTATTAAAATAAAATAATTGTTTATAATAAATAGGAATAAAAAATTTTAATATAAAAATAAAAAATCTTTAAATATTTTCCTATGTCTATTGACATAAGTTAAGATTTTTATTATTGTATCAGTAGTTGCTGTGAAGCATCAAAGTAGAAAAGCAGAATGTGATATGCCGAAACGGAGGACATCATGAAAAAGATCAGCTTACTTCTAATTGTATTTTTGGTTATAGGTTTCAGCCTTAGTGCTGAAACAACAGTAGTTAGTACCTCGTTTAAAATGGGGACAGAGGTCGAAGAAATTACCAGTGTTATTGTCGGATTTTTTGACAGTGCGAAACCTACTTCAGTTTCACATTTTGAAGCGGTTACTGAGGCAGGAACTACCAGTACACCTCTTTTCTTTAATCCAGAAGACCCTTTATACCATGGAATTGCAATCTTTACCATGACTAACGTACCGGGAAGCTACAGTGTTTCGACAACGGCAATGCCTTTAGTTAACGGTAATGGTTACATCCTACCTTACTCGGTTAAAATCGGTAATGCAAATCCCGTTAAGATTAATGCATCATCAGGGCAAGGTTTGACATTGATGGGCAATTATACTGCTTCAGGCGGGTTGTTTTTTGAGCGTTCTGATGATATTGAATTGTCTATTGCCGATGCTGATTATGAAGTAGCCCAAGTTGGTGAGTACACTTCGACTTGGACTATCAATTTAATTAAAAACTAGTTGCTATAAATAGATTTTACATAAGGGACTGTTTTAGAAGTTAAATTCTTAAACGGTTCCTTTTTTTTGTTTTTAATAAATAGAGGCTGTCTCAAGTTAGTCTTGAAACAGCCTCTGTTATTCTTTGTGTTATCAGTTGTGGATATTAATGGTCCTGTATTTTACCCTTCTCTTTGCGGACAAGGGCTTCAAGTTTGTCAACCAGAACTTCAATACCTTCATAGAGCTCGTAACAGTCGGTGCTCACCATTTTTACCAATCCCCAGCCAAAGTGGACTTTTGCATCCAGTTTAAAACCTTGGCCTACAGTTTCTCTTGTTACAGTGATAGTCAAGTTGTGGATTAGACTCTCTGCGAAGGACAACTTTTGAAGCTTTTTATCAAAAAACTCCTTTGTTGCATCACTGATGTTGTAACGAATTCCTCTGATTTCTAAATTCATAGGTCCTCCTCTTAAAGGTAGTATAAAAAGGATACGGCTGCGGTTATAAAAAGTCAAATGGAAAGCCGAAAGCTTGGACTTTCCTTAAGGGATTCGCTCGTATGAAGAATCGATATTTAGTTCATTGCGGTATTTGTTTACCGTTCGGCGGGCAATTTTAATCCCTTTTTCTCCCAACATATCGGCAATTTTTTGGTCAGAGAGGGCTCTTGAACCTTTATGGGTAGTTATTATCTCTTGAACCATATCCATTACGGCTCTTTTAGAGACTTCTTCTTCTCCCGCAATTGTTGTTTGCAGTGCCGAACTGAAAAGTTCTTTGATGGGAATTATTCCCCAATCGGTATCAATATATTTTCCGTTAACGGCCCGGCTTATGGTTGTTTCATGCAAAGAGAGCTCTTGGGCAATTTGGCGGTATGTTAAAGGTTTTAAATAACGGGGACCGTCTAAGAAAAATTCACTTTGAAATTTAAGTAACTGCAGAGCAATTTTTTTTATCGTCTCACTTCTCATGTTAACCTGTGAGATTAATTGATTTGCATTTCTGACTGCATTGGCGATATAAGAAGAGATTTCTTGTTTGTCCTTTGCCCTTGTTTCATCTTTAAGGTTTTTAAAATCTGGGTCAATTGAGAGGGTAGGAATTACATCGGTGTTGAGCCGAAGCTGAAGTTTTCCCTCTATCTTACGGACATATATATCGGGAATTATGTAGAGAATCTCACTGGTATCGTAGAGTTTACCGGGAAAGGGGTTTAGAGTTTTTAAGTAACCGTAAAGTAGCTCCACCTTTTCTTCTTCAATTTCCAGTAGTTGTCCCACTTCTCTGAACTTATTGAGACGGAGTAATTGCAGATGTTCATTTACCATTATTTCAAAGAGTTTTAAATCATCTTCTTCCAAATTGTCGTGTTTAGCCTGTAAAATAAGCGACTCTCTGAAATCAGTTACACCGATACCAGGGGGGTCAAGACTTTGGATGATAGCCAATGTTTCAAGAAGTCTTGTCCTCTTATTTTCTTTGACAAGTGTTTCAACGGGGTTGCGGTGGAATCCGTTGCTATCGAGATTGCTTATAAGAAGCTTACCCAATTCCAGCTGTACTTCATCAATATGAAGACATCCCAGCTGTCTAAGCAGATACTCCTGAAGCGTTTCTCTTTCTGAAAGGACTCCCTCAATCATTTGTTGATTTCTGTCGGAAGCTTCTTGGTCCCAATGACCGGAGAAGCGGACTGACTTCCGATAATTTTCTGGGTTATAAGCTGAAGAGTCACTGTAATCATCGTCTCTTGCGTGCCGTTCCTGATAAGCAGCCATCCTCTCAATTGAAATTGCTTTTTCCTGAGGTATTTCTAAAGCGGGATTTTGTTCGATTTCTGTTTTAATTTTTTGTTGCAGCTCCAAAGAAGACATGGCAAGGATTTCAAACGTCTGAATAAGTTGGGGAGAGAGTGTTAACTGTTGTTTTAGAGTCTGTTGTAAGCCAAGTGTCGGGTTCATCTATCTCTCCTGATAAAAATCTTCGCCAAAATAGATCTTACGTGCTTCTTCGTTTGCTAAAAGTTCTTGTCTGTTGCCGCTGGCTAGAAGTTCCCCGTTATTGATTATATGGGCAAAATGAACAATAGAGAGGGTATCTCTGACGTTATGGTCGGTCAGTAATATCCCTATGTTTTGCTGTGAGAGGGTTTTTATTAATTGTTTGATCTCATAAACAGCCTTTGGGTCAATTCCCGCAAAGGGTTCATCCAAAAGGAGAAATTGGGGTTTTGTTGCAATGCTACGGGCAATTTCAGTTCTACGGCGCTCTCCTCCGCTAAGGGTATAACCTTTCTGTTTTCTGATTGAACTAAGTCCAAACTCATCTAAAAGACGCTCAGACTCCTCTTTTTGGTTCTCTTTTGAGAGGTCTGTTCTGGTTTCTAAAATTAATTTAATATTATCTTCAACTGAGAGTTTTCTGAAAATAGAGGGCTCTTGGGGAAGATAAGAGAGTCCAAGTCGACTTCTTTTATACATAGGAAGGTTTGTAATATTTTCATTATTAAGAAAAATCGAACCCCCATTACTGCCGATGAAGCCTACTATCATATAAAACATCGTTGTTTTTCCGGCTCCGTTGGGTCCCAATAAACCGACAACCTGACCGCTTTTCATCTCTAAAGAGAGGTTGTTAACGACGACTTTTTTTCCATATTTTTTTTTAAGCTCAAATACTTGTAAGAATGCATCAGCCATGGATTGTTCCTTTGATCTCCCCTTCCATGACAATTTCTTCACTGTTTAAATCGACAGTTGTGACGGACGCCTGGTAAAAGTCATTTTTATACTCAACGGTGGAATTTCCTACCAGCAACAGCTTCATGTTGTCCCTGTCGTATTCAATGGAATCGGCTTTACAAATCATAGCCCCGCTTTCTGTGTGGCGCAAAAGCTTAGCCGAGATTTGTAAAAGCATAACCGCATCTTCACGGTTGTAAGAGAGATATGCACCGCTGGCAATTACCTCATTTTTTAAGTCCTGGATCTCAACCCACCCATCTACCAGTAACTGTTGTGCCTCACGGTCATACGACAAGGTGTTGGATCTAATAATAATATGATTGCTGTTATCAGTAATCTTAACCCCTTCGGTTCCGACAAGGTAACGGGAATTGGGTCCCATTAATTCAATGTTTTGGGCTTCAAAAGTAATTGAGCCAACCTCAACAGTTGCGCCCTGTGTCAGCATAAGCGTTTCGCGCCCTTCGCGCATAACAGCTTTTGTGTAGCCCCCTTTGAAGGTGATGGTTTCTGCTGCCAAAAGCAAAAAGAGGGGAGAACTTAAAAGAATCAAAATAGATAAAATTTTTTTAAGACTCTTTAAATCAGTCATAAACTAACACTCCCTCTTCCAAAAACTGAAACTCAAAAGTTGCACTTGAAAAGTCTCCTTTGAAACCTCTGCCTATGATTATATCATGCTCTTTGTTGATAAGCTTCACTCTATTTTCATCAGTGCCGCTGACAATCTGATTTTTGTTGTCCCAATAGAGGTAGTCGCTGATTATCGAAAGTTGTTCTTCTAAGTGGTTAAGGATTACCCCATCCGAGAGTTTCATCTCATTGGTATCGGTATCTATTTCTCCTAAACCAAAAGAACCGCTCATCAGGTGTTTGTTTTCTTTTTCGTATTGGTTAAAAACAGCTTCAGTGATTATTACTTTTTTCTCCTTTTTGTAAATCTCAATCTTTTTTGCCTCAATTACAATGGGAGGAGAATCATCGTTAACCACTTTGTAGGTAGTGTTGTACAATTTCAAGTCAGCAAGGCGGTTCAAGCCAATATTTTGAAGTTCCTCATTCGGATTGAACGAACATGATAAAAGGAGAATTAAAAATAAAGAGATTAATAAAATTGGAGAAATTTTTTTAATCACCTAAATTAAAACTCCTTTGGATCAATCACTCTTGTTATTTGAGGAGTGTAATCTTTGGCTTTAAAGTGACTGAAGATTCGGCTTATCAGAAAACCGAGAGCCATCCCCAGCACTCCAAATAAAACTTTGACTATTTCAGAGGAAGAGGGAGCTAGTGCTTCACCCAAATAATAGCCTACAGGAAAAAGCAACAACGGTACTAAAAGAGCCATGAAGGCGGCAAAAACCGTCTTTCCCGGCGGCAAGTAAATTTCTACCATATCCCCGATATCGATTGGCAGTTGGTTACTGTTTGCAGCTTTAAAGGATTTGCCTTTTGTTTGGCAAAAAGCGCCGGCTTTACATCCTTGGCAAGCCGAGGTATCGCAACTGACATTTATAGTATCGTTATTCTCAACTGAGATAACTGATGCATATTCATACATAGATTCGTTCCTCCTAAGAACTTTTTAATCCTTTTTCATAAGCAACCGGATGGCGGATTGTCTCAATATTTTGGGCTTTGCCAAATTCATCGATTTCAACGATGACCCCCTGTAACTCAAGATTATCATAAACTTCCAAACTTCTTGAAGGAACTTGGGTAATAAAGCGTTCAATCTCTGTTTTTGATTCAAATCCCCCGACACTTAGAGCACTCCCGCATCTGCCATTATCGGTAATCATAGCAGTTTTATGTTCCAATATTTTGGCATCGGCAGTTAAGATTTTTGAGTGTGTTCCTATCACTGCAGCGACTTTACCATCCAGATAAGCAGCCATTGTCTGTTTCTCAGCCGTGGTGGAGGCATGAAATTGGACAACAATCGCATCACTGTCACTTTTTATTTTTTCAATAATAGAACTTACCGCAATAAAAGGGTTTGCCAAATGGGTGCGGGGAAAATCGGAATTGCCCAACAAGGTAATAATTGCAACTCTGGTTTCGCCGACTTTAAAGACTCTAAATCCTCTGCCTGGATTTTTGGCAGGGTAATTTGCAGGTCTTAGAATCCTGCTGTTGGTGGCTATATGTTCAACCATCTCTTTTTTATAGTAAGTTTTTTCACCGGTGGTAATTACATTTATCCCTAAATTAAGAAGTTGGAGTGCATGATTTTTCCCTATCCCAAAGCCTCCGGTTGCACCTTCGCCATTAGCTACAACAAAATCAACTTTAGCCTCTTCTTTAAGGTCTTTAAGGGCTTTTTTGAGAGCTTCAATTCCGGGTCTTCCTACTGTTTCTCCAAGAAAAAGGATTCTTATACTCATAGCTACAATGTAAAGTTCTTTTAAACCTTTTTCAAGTTTACAAAAAGAAACCCTAGGCTACCAAAGATAACCTAGGGAAGTACAACTAAGAAAAGAGAAACTAAGCTTGTATTGCTTTTAATGCATCCTGATAGTTGGGATGGTGGGTAACCTCACTGACATACTCTACATATTTAACGTTGTTATTTTCATCCAGCAAAAACACTGAGCGGGCTAAAAGGCCTACATCTTTTATGTACGTACCACTTTTATCTGCAAAATCCCGGTCTTTGAAATCGCTGACTGTAATTACTTTATCGACACCTGCTGCACCGCACCAACGACTCTGCGCGAAGGGAAGATCCATTGAGACAGCAATAACGGTAACATCGCCAAACTTTGTAGCCTCAGTGTTGAATCTCCTTATTTCGGCATCACAGACAGAAGTATCCAATGAAGGAACAGCAAGTATCAACTTTCTTCCTTTTATATCGGAGAGTTTAAATGGAGAGAGGTCGTTGTTGACTGCGCTAAAGTTCTCCAATTTGTCTCCGACTTTAAGAACTTTACCTTTCAATTCAACTGCCTTTCCACCAAATGTAATTTTCATAAACAACCATCCTTTTTTGTAA
>JAJBBL010000173.1 GCA_020532365.1 Candidatus Cloacimonadota bacterium
ATTCTTTTCAAATTAGACTTCCTACCCTTTCTCTAAGAATTGAAACAACTTACTAAAGAAATAGAGAGTAACTGTCAATCTATATTCTGATCGTCCCACTTAAAATAACCGATCGATTTTCAGAAAAACACAGATTTACTTTAAGATCTATCGTGAGCTAAAAGTGACACTTTTAACACGTTTTCTAAAAAACTCCACCTTTTACTGGATCACCCATACATAAAAAAGCATAATCCTCTGTATGCCAATACATTACACCACCTGCACCTAACTGGTAAGTAAGGGGTAGTGCCGTAGGCGGACCAGAGCCGGCTACGGTATTATCCCTTAAGTAACCCTTAGTTAGTCTACTGCAGTTGCAAACTTTTTTGACTCGATTTTCTTGTTCAACAAAATCCAATATGCGATCGGTAGAGTTAACACTTCTGCGAGTGGCACAGATATCCAGATCCCTATATTTCCGAAGCGGTATGGTAAAATCATTAGTAGCGGTAACAGTAAAAACAGGCTTCTGCTCAACGAAATCAACATCGACCCTCGCCAACGACCGACTGACTGTACATACGAAGCCAAAAGAATATTGATCCCCGACACAAAAAGGGCTGGAAAGTAATAAATAGATGCGGCGACGGCTGTTTTAGCTAACTCTATATCGCTATCGGCAAAGATAGAAACTGGCAACATAGCGTAGTTAAAAAGTAATATGTATGCGCTTATTCCTATAGCTACAGCTATTTGTACACTAAGTTTAAGAATCTCTTTTGTTTTTTCTATATTACCTGCTCCATAGTAGAAGCTTATCAACGGTTGCGCCCCCTCTGCCATACCCAAAAATAGAGATAATACTATCAGCGCTATGTACCCCACTATGCCAAAAGCAGCAAACCCTAAAGCACCCATATGGATACCTATTGCAATGTTGACGCAAAGAGTAGTTATACCCAGAGCAAACTCCATAGCGAAAGAGGGTATACCTTTAAGAAGAATATCGTAAGCAATTTTAAAATCTATCTTTATCCTCTCTAAATAGAGGTTACCTCTCTTCAATACAAAGTGGGGAAGCATTATTAACATGCTAATAATAGGACCTAACCCCGTCGCTAATGCAGCACCACCTACACCCATCTGTAGCGGTCCCATAAAAAACCAGTCGAGAAATATATTTGATAATGCACCGATGAGTAGAGCTGTCATTGCGAGCTTCGGCTTTGAGTCGTTCCTTAGCCACGTACACATAGCGTAGCTAAACATAAAAGTGGGACTGAAAATCAAAAAACACCTGATATACGTAATCACTAAATTCATTAGGTCTGGAGTAGCCCCTAACATCTTTACAATAGGACGTATGAAGGCTAAAGAGGTTACGCTTATAATAATCGACAAAAGAGCTAACAACTTAACAGATAAATTAAAAATATACCTTGCCCCTTTATTCTCACCCATACCGTTCTTATACGAAATGAGCACACCAGCACCTACCGAGACAAGCATACTCAGCGATAATAGTATTTCTAAAACAGGAACTCCAACTGTAACCGCAGCTAAAGCTTCTCTCCCTAACATCCTTGCGACAAGAAGGCCGTCGACAACGATATATAAAGAGTTAAAAATCAGACCCGCTACACCCGGAATTATGTAAGAGAGCAACTCCTTGAAAGTACTTTCAGGTTGCAATATTTTTGATACTCTGTTACCCATACCTTTATTATTTTTTGTATTATTAGCGGCAGGTCATAGTGGAGTACTAAACCTTTTTGGGCTTAGTATTCCACTATATCTGAGAGCCTTAAGTAGCTGTAATATTTTGTGTTTATTCCCACTCTATGGTAGCTGGTGGTTTCGAGCTTATATCGTATACGATACGATTAACGCCGTCAACTTCGCTTATAATGCGATCTGAAACTTTTCTAAGGAATGGTGTGGGTAGTTCTGACCATTCGGCAGTAGTGCCGTCGGTGCTACCGACTGCTCTGAGCGCACATACATATTCGTAAGTACGATTGCCATCTTTTACGCCGACCGATTGGATTGGGAGTAAAACGGCGAAAGCTTGCCACACCTTATGATATAGGTCATTATTTTTTAATTCTTGGATGAATATGTGGTCTACGTTCTGTAAAATCTCGACCTTCTCTTTGGTGATTTCGCCGGGTATTCTAACGGCTAAGCCTGGTCCGGGAAAGGGGTGTCTCATCAACACATTTTCAGGAAGTCCTAACTCGCGGCCAACTTCACGCACTTCATCTTTATAGAGCTCTCTTAACGGTTCAACTATTTTCAATTTCATCTTTTCGGGGAGTCCGCCAACATTGTGGTGTGACTTTATCTTCACAGTGGAATCTTTCAAAGAGACACTTTCTATCACGTCAGGATAAAGAGTTCCTTGCGCTAAGAATTCAACGTCGGTATGCTTTTCAGCCTCTGCTTCAAAGACGTCGATAAAAGTTTTACCGATCACCTTTCTCTTCTGCTCAGGGTCTTGAACCCCTTTCAGATTTCGGTGGAAAGTTTCGCCAGCATCGACCGCTATAAACTCCATAGCCCAGTGCTCACTAAAGAGCTCTTTGACTTCCTGAGCTTCATTTTTACGCATTAGGCCGGTGTCTACAAAGACTGAGATCAGTTGATCGCCTATAGCTTTGTCCAACAGTGCAGCGGTTACTGAAGAATCTACCCCGCCACTAAGAGCTAAAAGAACCTTCTTGTCGCCGACTACTTGCCGTATATCCTTAATACTTTTTTCAACAAACGATTCAGGAGACCAGTTTCCACTAAACCCAGCAATCTTTTTAAGGAAGTTATCGAGTATTTTCAAACCGTTATGAGTCTCAGTTACTTCGGGATGAAACTCTAAAGCGTAAATCTTCTTACTCCGGTGTTGTATTGCGGCGTAAGGGGTGTTGACCCCTGTGGCAATAGTAACAAAACACTCTGGAAGCTGAGAGACCGAGTCATCACAGCTTGTCCAGACAGACTCTTTTATTGTAAGTCCGCTAAACAGGAGATTTTCCTGATCAATTTCTATCGACTCGCTACTATATTTTCGTTCTGGGGTAGTTGCAACCTTTCCGCCAAACCAGTGAACTAAGAGTTGCATCCCGTAGCAAACACCTAAGATAGGGATTCCTAAGTCAAGGATACCTTTGTCTGGTTTAGGGGCGTCCTCTTCGAACAGGTTGTAAGTGCTTCCGGATAGGATAAGCCCTCGGGGCTTTTTATCTTTTATTTTTTCAAGCGGAGTGTAATAGGGGGCTATTTCGGAGTAAACTCCAAGTCTCCTGGTTGCTCTTGCTATATCTTGAGTGTATTTCGATCCAAAGTCTAAGATTAACACCATTTCATTGTTCATTTAGTTGCGTTCCCCCTATTTGTTTACTCAAAATCTCTTGAGGCCTCTCCTTCTCCTCTCGGGTACCATTACCCTGAAGAAGAATTGGAAGGTTAAACCTTCGCTCGATGATTCGTCAAAGATGTTGTGGTTCTCACCGATGTATAAAACCTGATCCTGACAGCTCACTTTAACGGTACCGTACGGCTCTAAGTCCTGCAACATTTTGTAGAATTTAGTCCGCGGTGAAATCTTGTCGAGATCGTATTCCACTAAGTTGGTTACCCTTAACTGCACGACGTCAGCCAGTTTACGACAGCCGAAAATAACAGCATCTTCTACCTCTTTAGAGAAGGCGATCGTGCTTTTCCACACATCGCTAATGACTTTTTTCTCGGCATAGTATTGACGCCTATCCGAGAAGTTTTCCATCGCTGGAAGTGAGTTGAATTGGAAGAAGAACTCTTGGCGGATGATATCACGCTCTTCGTCTGTTAAATCTCGCTCTTCATACACTTCGAGAGCGTTCTCTAAGAGTAGACGGTTCTCCTCTTGTAAAAGAGAGGCAAATAGCCTGAATCTCTCTTTCAAACTATCCAATATTTCGAGATTTTCTTCACGGGTGTAAGTACCTGATAAGAGTTGGTCAAATCCACCTAATTCATACTCGCCAGTTAAATACGGGGCGAAAAATCCGGTTAAGACAGAGATCATTTTGTTTTTCACTCTGACTACCTGTGGACGGAGCAGGTCATACTCTTCGAGCATTTTGTCAGCCCCTTTAGTAATAAAGGCGGCCACCATGTCCTGGAATCCTTTGTCTTTAATCGAGCTTTTGCGAGCCCCTACCACAAGAACAAAACATAAAGGGTATTCTAATTTTATCTTTTCGATGAAAGAGACCATTGCATCTTTTTCGTCGTCACTCGGCTTGTCGCTAAGTATGTAGACTACTATTTCAGGCTCTTTACCCTCTAAGTTTTCTTTCACATCTTCGTATTCCGTAACAAAGATGATCCGATCATTGTAATTAGCATCAAGTTGCTCAACAAATGGGAGCAGTTCTTCCCTGTTGGCGCTTGCCACTACTGTAGTTATGTTATTCATTTGTACCTCGAAAAATAATTATTTTAAGCTCATTATCCCAAAAACATTAGCTTAAACTTAGTTTCGCCACAAGTTTCCTGACCATAGATAATAAGTCAATAAAAACTATGCGGCTTGACTACTTTTCTTTACTGTAGAGCTCAGATTTATATCTCGTCAAGAATTTTATTTGACAGCTGAGCCCTCTTATCTTATATAGGTCAGTTATAATCAAGTTTTATATTGAGGCCTATTAGATGAAAAAAGTAACACAAAGAATTCTCGCGTACATATTAGACTTTCTGATCATAACATTTTCGTATGTTCTGGTTGTTATGTATAGAGATAACTTCTGGGCGTTTGTTGACAAACACGCCTTAGCCTCATATATGACTTATGCTATTTGGGTTCTGTTTTCACTCTTAAGCCGTAAATGCCATATCAGAGATAAAAAGAGCGCGCAGGACGTCATCCGCTCTACACTTAAAACTAACTTTGTCGCTCTCTCTACTTCGTTCATCCTGATTGTTCTCTTCAAACTACCACTCTTTCCCCGATTTATTATCTTCGGAATGGCAGCTCTAACCTCGATTGTCGAAATCGTAATCTTCTTGCTCATATACTACTCTCTTAGATTCAGACAGGCTAATCCCCCTCAAGCGACACTACCCCTGGTAACGAAAACACTTATAGACGAGGAGGACGAAGAGGATATCCTCAAAGACTTAAAACAGCCTAAAAAAGATACCTCACCTTACAGCCCGTCGTTCTCCGATTCCCAATTATCAGAATCGGTCATAGTAAAACTCTGGCAGAAATATCTCGATAAGCATAATGCCCTGTTTGACTATATTAGCGAACGGATTAACCTAACTAAATTTAGTGAAAAATCAGCCCTTATCATCAATAGCGCTACCTATTTTAATATCGAACATATTGAGCCGGAATCACAACAGCTCTTTATAAATCTTCATAAAATCAACGACTTTAGACGGGTCAACCTCTACTTTATCAAAGTTAATGAGAACCTTGTTAACGGCGGAGTATTCGTCTGCTGTGCCGAAACTACCGCTCAACGACATAACCGCTTTATGACGAAATATGGAGCTCTGTTCGGCAAAATATTGTACTCTTTTGACTTCCTATTCCGAAGAGTTAGCCCCAAAATACCAGTTCTGCAAGGGCTTTACTTCGGCATTACTAACGGAAGAGATCGTACCCTATCCGAAACAGAAATCTTGGGCAGACTTTACTTCTGCGGATTTGAACTGGTCGGACATAAAGAAATAGATAAACGTTCCTACTTCATAGTAAAAAAAGTAAAAGAACCTTCCAGAGATGAACACCCCTCGTATGGTCCACTTATCAAACTAAAAAGGGTAGGCAAAGAAGGGAAACTCTTCAACTGCTACAAACTTAGGACTATGCACCCCTACTCGGAATACCTACAAGAATATATCCAAAGCACCTACTCAATAGGTACCTCTGGCAAATTTGCTAACGACTTCAGGATAACAAGCTGGGGACTCTGGTTCCGGAAGCTCTGGCTGGATGAGCTACCACAATTCTATAATCTCGCAAAAGGGGACGTGAAAGTTATAGGGGTTCGAGCCGTTAGCCCTAACTACTTAAAAAGATATTACCCCGAAAACTTAGTTAAATTGAGAAATACCACTAAACCGGGACTAATACCGGTCTATACCGCAGATAAATCGCAAAGCTTGCAAGAACTTTTAGAATCCGAAGAGAAGTATCTCCTCTCCAGACAGAATAAACCGATTATCACCGATATAAAATACTTCTCTAAATCAATGTTTAACATAGTGACTCGCAGAGTTAAGTCACTCGATAACTATAGGTGAGGTACGTATGCAAAAGAAATTATCAGTTGAAGTAGTTTACGAATTTATGATCAAAGTTTTTAAAGAGTTAGGAGTACCCGAAGATGAGGCTAAAATATGTGCCGATGTACTCATCACCTCTGACCTGAGCGGTATTGAGTCGCACGGCATCGGTCGATTGAAAATGTATTACGATCGAATCAAAGCAGGTATACAGTCCTCAACTACCAATATCGAAGTAGTCGCCGATAAAGGGGCGACAGCCGTGTGGGACGGTAATCACGGGATGGGGCACGTTATCGGACACCGTGCAATGCAAAAAGCTATAGACAAGGCTAAAGAATTTGGACTCGGCTCCGTCGCCGTACGTAATTCAACACACTATGGTATTTGTGGCTACTATGCTAAAATGGCAATCAAACAGGGGATGATAGGTATCACCTTCTCTAATGCGAGACCCTCCATCGCTCCACTTTTCGGTGTTACACCACTCTTGGGGACTAACCCGATCTGCTTCGGGGCACCTACCGACCTCGACTACCCTTTCCTATACGACGCCGCGACTTCTATTACCCAAAGAGGTAAAATAGAGGTGCTGGCACGTGAAAATAAAGAGACCCCTGAAGGATGGGCAATCGACTCGAAAGGAAAAACACATACAGATACAGATAAACTGTTGGTAGACCTGACTAAAGGAGCTGCTTCACTCCTCTCTATCGGTGGCGAAAATGAGACTACCGGCGGACATAAAGGGTACGGGTTGGCAACTATGGTGGAAATCCTTTGTGCCGCCCTACAGAACGGTAGCTACCTCTCCCAACTGACCGGCCAAGATGAGAATGGAAACCCGACTCCGTATAGTTTAGGACACTTCTTTATGGCTATAAATATAGAATATTTTATTGACTTGAATGTATTTAAGAAAATCGTTGGTAATATTATACGTCAGCTTAAAAACTCTGAGAAGTCAGATGGGTATGATCATATCTACGTGGCTGGCGAAAAAGAGTATGATAATGAGCTTAGAGTAAGGCGCGAAGGGGTGCCTATAACCGATAAGCTTATGAGAAATATGATAGAAATGGGGTACACCCAAAACTAAAACCGTTAAATAGTTTAGCTGTGTGTTAATAAAATTAAGAAAAAGGAAGGTCGCATATGAAAAATATTTCTTTGTCACCGACAGGCCAGGAATATATCCTGCCAACAGAGACAGAAAATCAAGAAGAGAGAAAAGTTTTAGAACAGATTACAGAAGAACAAAGAAAATTAGGACGTAAAATTGTCGCCGTCCAAGGAATGGGATTTGTCGGCTGTGTAATGGCCTCAGTCGTTGCTGATGCTACCGACGCAGATGGTAACCCACTCTATTTCGTGCACGGACAACAAAGAGCCTCAGCCCGCTCATACTGGAAAGTGCCAACCATAAATACCGGTGTACCACCAGTGAAGTCTTCAGACCCAGAAGTGCCTGAAATTTTCCACCGTACCGTCGTCGAGAAAAAAGTATTCCGCTCTACTTGGCTCAATTATGCCTTTGAAGTAGCTGATATTGTTGTAGTCGATATCCAATTAGACGCTACAAAACCATCGTTCGGACACGCAGAAAAAGGGTACTGTGACCTCTCAGCCTTTAGAGATGGAATGAGAACTTTGGGAAAACATATCCCGCCACACTGCATGGTATTGGTAGAGACTACCGTGCCACCCGGAACTTGTGAGAAAGTGGTTAAACCTATACTTGAAGAAGAATTTCAAAAACGTGGAATCGATACAACTAAAAATCCACCACTCGTCGCTCACTCATACGAAAGAGTAATGCCCGGCGCAAACTACGTTAAATCAATCCGTGACTTCTGGAGAGTTTTCTCCGGTACTTGCGAAAAGAGTAAAGAACTCGCCCGAGATTTCCTGAACTCTGTACTCAACACAAAAGAGTATCCACTTACCGAACTCGAAAATACTAACGCCTCAGAACTCTCTAAAGTTATGGAAAACTCCTACCGAGCTACTAATATCGCCCTCACTCTCGAATGGGCTAAGTTCGCTGAAAAAATTGGAGTAGATATCTTTAAAGTACGTGACGCCATCCGCAAAAGAAAAGGAACTCACGATAACCTCCTCAGACCAAGCCTCGGTGTCGGTGGATATTGCCTAACAAAAGATCCGGTACTCGCTAACTGGTCTATGGATGCCATCTTTGACCTCGAAGGCTCACTTAAAATGGCCATCGATTCCGTTAATATCAACGATACAATGCCACTACATACAATCGAACTGGTTAAAGAAAAATACCCAGTACTCAAAGATCTGAAAGTGGCCCTCCTCGGCGTGTCATACTTAGAAGGTGTCGGCGATACCAGACATTCACCCTCAGAAACACTCGTCAGAGTACTCAACGAATCTTGGGCAATCGTCAAAGCACACGACCCATACGTCGACTTCTGGTCTGAACTGGAAAACGTCCCTGTACTTAAAGATTGGCAAGAAGCTTTGAACGAAGCAGACGTGGTCATCTTCGCAGTTGGACATAAGGACTACCTTGATGCCGACCCGAAAGAAATAGTCAAAATGACCGGTAAAAAACCGTTAGTTATCGACTGCTCAAACTTCCTTACCGATGAAAAAATAGCTCAATACCTGAAACTCGGTTGCGAAGTTAAAGGTGTCGGTAAAGGACATATCGACTTTCTGAAATAATAGTTATAATCACTCCTCGCTGAGGCAGTGAAGAGGGTGCTTTTAGCTTTTTTCGGCTTTGAGCACTGCGAGAAATGCTTCTTGAGGTACGGATACAGATCCTATCTCACGCATACGTTTCTTACCCTCTTTCTGTCTCTCGAGGAGTTTTCTTTTACGTGAAACGTCGCCACCGTAACACTTAGCTGTTACGTTCTTTCTCAATGCCGAAATTGTGCTCCTTGCAATAATTTTCGACCCTATAGAAGCTTGA
Organism: Candidatus Cloacimonadota bacterium; assembly: GCA_020532365.1. Taxonomy (GTDB): domain Bacteria; phylum Cloacimonadota; class Cloacimonadia; order Cloacimonadales; family JAJBBL01; genus JAJBBL01. The sequence continues at coordinate 9,209 of JAJBBL010000173.1, forward strand.
AGCGCTATCCTAAACAGATGCCTTGGAATAACCTCCTCAAGAGTCTCTGTTATGCTCTTGCCCCAACTGTAAGCCTTGTCTGCATGAGTGATAAATGACATCGCATCCACACGATCACCGTTGATTAGAATGTCGACCTTAACAATGTTAGACATCCTATATTCCTTAAAAGAATAGTCTAATGAAGCATAACCACGGCTGACCGACTTAAGCTTGTCGTAAAAATCGAAAATAATCTCTATCAGTGGCATCTCATAATGAAGTTCTACCCGCTTTGAATCAAGATATTGCATGTTCTTCTGCACACCGCGACGCTCCAAAGCCAACTTCATTACGTTACCAATAAACTCTTCTGGCACGATAATCTCTACATCCATTATCGGTTCGTGTATGTTCTCTATCCTCGCAGGATCAGGCATATCTGCTGGATTGTATATTATGTGCTCCGTGCCATCAGTCATGTTTACAATGAATCTGACCGATGGAGTAGTTGAAATAATCGGCACGTTATACTCGCGATAAAGCCGCTCCTTGACAATCTCCAGATGAAGCATCCCGAGAAAACCACACCTAAAACCGAAGCCGAGAGCAAGTGAGTTCTCCGGCTCGTAAACTAACGATGCATCGTTAAGCTTGTACTTAGCAATACTTTCTCGTAAATTTTCATAGTCGTCGTTCTCTATCGGAAAAATACCACTGTAAATCATCGGCTTTGGCTCTTGATAACCCTTTAATGGCTCTTCAGTAGGGGTCGTGGCACTTGTTATGGTGTCGCCCACTCGAGCATCGGCAACCTCTTTTATATTGGCAATTATATACCCTACCTCACCCGCAGAAAGCTGCTTACACTTCTGCTTGTCGATACATAAATGACCTAACTCTTCAACCTCAAACTCTCTACCTGTGGCCATTAACCTGATCTTGTCACCCGCTTTTAAAACACCGTCATATATTCTGACATATACAACAACACCACGATATTTATCGTACTGTGAGTCAAATATGAGCGCCTTAATCGGCTTGTTCGGGTCTCCGCTCGGTGCTGGGACATGTTCGATAATACCGTCGATAAGCTCAGCTACACCGATCCCTGTTTTAGCACTAATTTTGTGAATATCTTCTGGATTTGTTCCCAGTAAGTCAACTATATCAGCCTCCGTTGTCTCTATATCGGCATTCGGTATGTCGATTTTATTGATTACCGGCATCACATCTAAATCGTTGTCTAAAGCGAGATAGAGATTGCTCATCGTCTGAGCCTCTATCCCCTGAGAAGCATCAACTAATAATAATGCCCCTTCGCAAGAGGCTAAACTTCTCGAAACTTCATAAGAAAAATCGACGTGACCAGGGGTGTCTATTAAGTTCAGCACATAGGTCTTACCACCTTTTTTATAGGTCATCCTGACGGCGTGTGACTTAATTGTAATCCCTTTCTCCCTCTCTAAATCCATATTATCGAGGACTTGAGTGGTCTTTGCCCCTATGTCGATAGTTCCAGTCTCCTCCAATAACCTGTCGGCTAACGTCGACTTTCCGTGGTCAATGTGAGCTATGATACAAAAGTTTCTAATAAGTTCTTGGTTCATTAACTTCTCCTTTTTCGGAAGATATTCTTTATGGTTACGCTAATTGTTAGCATCACTGGGTATTACTCCATAGCAGACTCTATTATGGAAAATGAAAACTACGCTGGAGTAAAACTCTAAGTCGAGCTGACTCTACTGATAACATTTAACGCCCCACAGTAAAAAGTCAACTCTAATAAAAAAGCCGTCGGGTATGACGGCTTTATATATGGTGCAGAAAGCGGGATTTGAACCCGCACACCCGTTATGGGCACAAGATCCTTAGTCTTGCGTGTCTGCCAATTCCACCACTTCTGCGTTAAAATTTAGCTATTAATCTGTTTCTGCTGCTTCTACTGGTGCCGGAGTTACTGGAATTTCAACTGCTCCAGACCCTTCTACTGGCACTTCAGTCGCAGTCTCTGATCTAAGCTTCTTTAAAGCTTTAGAACCAGTTGGGCCGGACATTGTGCGAACATTCATCGCCAAAATGATCGAAGAGATCACCCAAATGGCACCGAGTATCTTTGTCCATCTGTCCAAAAACTCGGACGCGCCGTGAGAACCGAACATATTGCTCGCCGTTCCGCCGACTAAGCCGTCTAAGGCTCCACCTTTACTGGACTGTGCCAGTATTACAAGTACCAATGCGATTGAGATCAGTACGTGTATTATTAGTAATAGTATATACATTGAATACTCCCATAAGATTCAAACTTCTCTTAACAAGCCCCTAAAACCTCTTATTGTGTCAATCTTTTTTTTAGATCAGTGTGAAATAAAGTGACTGAACTGCTAAATTACCCCCCCCTAATACAACCTAAATAAAGCACGCCTATACCGCTAAATAACAAATGTTCCTCACATAAAAAAGTATTTGACAGTATAAATGACCTCCAATATCGATACTCGATAAAGATTAGCCAAATAATGGACAACCCCCTACACTAAAAGAGGATAAATGAAAAGGAAAAAGAAATATGTGGAAGTAAATGAGAATAGAGAGTCTTGGGTAGATGCACACTGCCATCTCTGCATAGAACCACTGGCCGCAAACTACTTGGATGAAATAGAACAGGCTGAAAATGATAATATAAACGTGCTCATCTCCTCCGCACTTAGTCGACGTGAAATAGATTGGCACTTGGCTAATCAACACCCTAACGTCAAACTGATCGCAGGGATACATCCACACTATGATAAGAGTAACGTTAACGATCTTAGCTACATAGCAGAGCTGTGTGAAACTGGGCACATCTGGGGTATTGGAGAGGTCGGCTTCGATAATCGAAGAAACAACCATAATCAACAGAAAAATATCCTCTATCCTCAACTCGAGCTCGCTGCAAGGTATGACCTGCCGGTAATCTTTCACGTCGTTCGCCGCTATAATGAACTCTATCAGACGCTCCGGTATGACTTCCCTAATGTACGGGGCTACATTCACGGATTTAACGGCTCTCTCGAAATCGTGGAGATGTTTAGCCGCCTTAACATCGGCTTCTCTATCGGATACCGTATCTTTCAGAAAAGAGATGTAGTTAGAATTATCGAAAGAATACTCGATAATGGGATGATACTGCTCGAAACAGACGCACCATTCCAACAGAATAGTTTACGTAACCAAAATACTGATTACCTACTCGGCGGAGTACTCTCAATAGCAGAAAAAATATCTGAACTCTGTAGCTACCCTCTCGATGAGATCCTGGAAAAACAGTGGCAAACCTATCAAACAATGAATGAAAGATCAAAGATTTAACCGAACAGCTCTCATCTTCGGTGACGCCGGGATGAAGAGGATAAAAGAGGCCAAGATAGCTGTCGTTGGTTTAGGTGGAGTAGGCTCTGCTATTGCTGAAATGCTCGTAAGGAGCGGCATCGGCTCAATGCTAATCGTCGATTTCGACAGTATCTCGATAACAAACATTAACCGTCAAATAACCGCTCTTGATAGCACTGTCAGCAGGTTGAAAACTGAAGTTTTAGCAGAGCGGCTCCGAGATATAAATCCTGAGCTAAACTTAACCGTCGCCTCGGTTTTCTGCGATGAAACTAATAGGTCTAAACTCCTTTCTGATAGCGATTTCATTGTTGACGCTATTGACAGCTTAACCCCTAAGGTGGGGCTCATCGAATACGCTTATAATAGTAACATCAAGATAATCTCTTGTATGGGTGCTGCAAACAGAGTAGACCCTTCAATGATAAGGCTAAACGATATTGGAAAGTCGAGCAACTGTCCTTTAGCGGCAAGGGTTAGGAGGTATTTGAATAAGCGGGGTATTGTGAGCGGTGTTCCGGTGGTCTATTCCATCGAAAAGCCTTTACCTATTGGCGAGCCTGGGGTCGATGAAGCGGGTACTTTAGAAAGGGGCAGGAAGCGAACAGCTTTAGGTTCTACTGCTCATCTTCCTGCCGCATTTGCAAGTTGGGCTGTCTCCTATATTCTAAGAAACATAGCCTGGGATTATACTATACTTTAATGGATAGCTCCCTCTATTTTTTAGAGGGGAGATTTGCCTCTACAATCTTAATAAACTTATCGATATATTCCGGTATAAAACCAACTTCCTTCTCGATCAAGTCCAAGTTAGTGTTAGTAAATATCGTAGTTGGAATACCTTGAATACCATATTGTTTACTAACCTTTCCGTCAGGATCTACTAAAAATGTGTAGCTCATTTTAATCCCTTGCTTTCGCATCTGGTCAATAAACTTTTGCTGTACTGCTACCGACTCTGTGCTGACGCCGACGATATGCAGCCCTTTATCAGCATACTCATCATAGAGTTGTTGCAGATAAGGTATTTCTACTTTACAGGGTGGGCACCAAGTAGCCCAGAAGTCTAAGATTACCACCCCTTCTAACTGACTGATTGTTACCGGTTTGCCGGTAAGATCGTTAAGTGTGAAGTCTGCTATTTTACCTTGTTTTGCTTCTACGCTGGTGAGGAGGCCAAAACTTAAAGCCATCACCAAGGAAAAGACGATTAACATTCTCATTACTTTATACCTCTTTACCATTTAATCTTATTATGTCTTTAATTTCGACCACTTTAACCAACATTGCATAAACGGCGCAATATCTCTCTAAAGATAGCTCTACAGCTCTTTTAAGCTTATCGATCGGTAGGTCTTCACCTGTAAAGTTAAATATCAAATCAATATGAGTATATACTTTCGGATGCTCCTCTTCTAAAGTAGCGATAACTTCAATTTCCAGGTCAAACTCAGGGATACGCATTTTCTGTAGAATCGACACAGCATCCATACCGGAGCATCCTGCCAAAGCGGTAAGAACGAGCGCTTTGGGCTGAGGTCCTTTATTTTGACCTCCGAAATCGGCTGGACCGTCTATCTGGAAAACGTGATTATCTTGCTCTACTTCAAAAGCTAATCCTTTTTGCCAGCTTATTTTTACTTTATTCATAGTTCACCTCACAAATATTTTCTCTGTGCAGCATACTCTGCTCAAGAACTCTCTTATCCTGATAACATATTGCATTCTAAGCTAAAAAGCAAACATTTTATTGTGCGAGTAGAGAGAATAATTTGCAATTCTCTTCACGCAAGACATACTTTTATCTTTTATCGAATGGGTGATCTGCAACAAATAACTTGTCAGTGTACGTTGATTATAAAAAAGTTGATCTAACTTACACTATATGATGACAATTATGAGTAGAAGGGGGTACACATTATGAGGTTTTCGCAGGTCTTAATCACTATTATCCTGATTGTAGTGATAAACATTCTTTTTCTCTACGTTGGAAATGTCTTTACCAAACAGAAGGCTTTTACGGAGACGCCTGCAGAGATGATTAATATCGATGACCCCATCTCCACTCCACCTTCAGGCACATCCTCGGAAACAGAAAGCAGCTATTTCCAACGTAGTAAAAAGAGTGAAGAATACCAAGTCGGAAGACATAACTCCGTCACCGAAACGGTTAAAAACTCTGAAATGGCGGTAGTAAGTGTCAACGTTATTAAAACGCAAATTGTGAGAAGGAACACCAACCCTTTTGAGAACCCATTTTTCGGTTTCTTTGACTACCGTCCTTACAGAAGAGAGGTTCAGAGTATCGGTTCTGGTATAATCTACAACCAAGAGGGCTATATCATTACCAACTCACACGTCGTCGAAGGGGCTACTCAAATCAAAATCATCCTTAGTGACCAGAGACAATTCGAAGCTAAATTTATCGGCTCTGATAGCATTCTCGACATAGCGGTACTCAAAATTGACGTTGATAACTTACAAGCTGCAAAGTTAGGTAGCTCTTCTGATTTACTGCTTGGCGAAACAGTTATCGCTATAGGAAACCCTTATGCATTCTTGATTAAAGACAGTAAACCGAGCGTATCTGTTGGGGTGATCTCTGCTATGGATCGAAACTTTGCTCAAGACAGCGGTGGCAAGATTTATCAAAGAATGATCCAGACAGACGCTGCCATTAATCCCGGAAATAGTGGCGGTCCTTTAATCAATATCCTCGGTGAAGTTATCGGGATCAATACGTTTATCTTCTCTGAGTCGGGCGGCAGCATCGGGATAGGTTTTGCCATACCAATAGACCGGATAAAGAACATAGCCAACGAAATAATCGATTATGGCAGACGTCGACAAATCTGGTTCGGTCTCAAAATACAAGAGTTAAATCCAATGATTGCCTCTTATTTAGGATTAGAAGACCTTAATGGCGTAATTGTTAGCGTTGTTGAACCTAATAGCCCTTCAGCAAATGCAGGTTTGCAGAGAGGTGATATTATTAAAGTGATAAACGGCAACACCATTAATAGCACGGAAGACGCTGAAGTAGCTATTTCTGAAATCACAGTAGGTGACAAAATTGAGTTCAAAGTACTCAGGGGCAAAAAAACGATCACTATAATGTTTAGTGCCGTTGAACTGAACTCAAAATAACCTCGATCTCAGCTTCTGAGAAATAGCTTGACGATTTAACTATTAATAGAGAGTCATTATTGTAATGAAACATAGTCGTGAAATAAACAAACATTTAATGATGTCGCCGTATAAACGGGGTGTAATAAAAGAGCCGATTTCAATAACCGAACACTCTCAGAGAGAGTTTTTATCTGTTAACGCGTAACGAGATTTATCAACCTAATAAACTATTAAATAATATGGAGTTATCTGTATGAAAAGAAATAACCTAAGACTTCTGTTACTCGCTGTTTTAGCCCTGGTAGCAACAGTCGCACTTAACGCACAAATAACCCCTCTTGAAGAGGGTACTTATGTTATCAGCGCCGACCCTGAAGTTGGTGACTACGTCTCATTCAGAGCCGCTTGTGAAGACTTGAATGAAAGAGGGGTCAGCGGACCTGTAATGTTCGATGTTAAACCTGGCACTTATAATGACAAAGGTGATGAAAAAGAACAAATTGTCATTACTGACTTTCCCGGTTCCTCTGAAGAAAACAGAGTTACATTTGTCAACAACGACTTCCTTGCACCAGCAGTTATCGCGGTAAGGACTCCACGCTGGTCTTATGACGACCCAGGGCGTCCTGAAATAGAATCGATGGTTCATTTTATTGGCGCCAAATATGTTACCTTTGAGAACCTAAGCTTTCGCAGATATTCAGGTAACGCTTCATCCTCCATAGGACTCTCAGCAGATGCCGAGTTTATCCGTGTTATCAACTGCTCATTCAACTATGGTGGCGGCAGCGAAGGGGCTATTGAAGCCAGATTCATCCACAATTTACACATTGAAGGGAGTACCTTCCCAGAAGCCCGTATCTACATTAAAGGGAACCCTGAAGATTATACCAGAGGACTCGTCATTAAGAACAACAAGTTTGATCATGGCTCATCAGCTTTTTTACTCGACTTTGTAGACTCCTTTATTTTCTCAGGCAACGTTATCGATATGACCGGTACCGGCTATTCGGGAAGAGGGGGGGCATTAGTCAACACTCGCGGCGCTTATCGCTTTGAAAACAACCGTATCTTCGGCTCAAGCGCTGCTTCAATCGGACTTCTTATCGGGGACCAAAACCCAGGCGGTTCACACATAGACGATGGCGAGAAAGCTATAATTGCAAATAATATGATAGGTGGAAACATTGATGCAACTGGAAACTACACTGCTGGAATCAGGGTTCACGCTACAATTCACAACGTTGGCTTCTACTACAACAGCATCTTAGTTGAATCAGCCTCTGCCCCTCTCTACAAACAAGCGTGTATTGCCTTTGCAATGCCAAACTGTACAAACATCGATATTGTAAACAACTCTTTCGCCAATACTGGCGGCGGCGATGGCTACCTCTTAGTAGTCTCCTCTACCAGTATGAAAGAATTCGATTACAATAACTACTACAGCAATGGAAATAGATTTATCCTCTATAATGGAGTGGAAATACCAAATTTACCGAGCTTGCAGTCAGTAGACGGCAAAAACATGCACTCAAGAGTGGGTAATCCAGAATACATAACTAATACCGACCTACACACATACGGTATCCAACTCTGGCAAGCTGGAACACCTATCGAAGGGTTCGATTTTGACTTTGATGGTGATGAAAGAGATCCAGAAAAACCTTGTATCGGAGCAGACGAATATGTGCCACTAATCGACAACGATCTTGCAGCAGTTTCTCTGACCGGCCCTTCAAAAGTCACAGTTGGCGAACCTTCTGATTTTGAAGTTGTACTCGAAAATAGAGGAAGACTCTACCAAGTTTCCTACGAAATTAGACTTATGAGAGAGGGAAATATTCTGTTAGGCACTTATGAAATTGTTGAACCGATCTGGAATGATGGCGACCCTGTGACACAAACGATCACTTGGATCCCTTCATACCCCGGTGTGTTCAATATTTACGCTAAAGTAGTCCTCTACAAAGATGAAAATCCAGGCAACGACTCTACCCCTTCTATCAATGTAGTGGTAGAACCGGCACCTACTTCAGTGGACGAGAGCTATGTTAACCTGGAAACCTCACTCAAAGGGAACTATCCTAATCCATTTAACCCTGAAACATCTATCAGTTTCAGCCTGAAAGAGGATGTGGAAAATCTGGAAATCAAAATCTTTAACGCTCAAGGACAGCTTATCAAGACGCTTATCCCATCTATAAGCTACCCGAGAGGAGAGCATAGTGTTGTCTGGAACGGTACTTCTGATAGTGGCGATCAAGTTCCTTCAGGGATTTATTTTTATAGGATGACCACTCCGGGATATAGTCAGAATCAAAAGATGATGTTACTGAAATAATTTCAGCAAGGTCAACAATCTTTAGTAACGAGGGGCAAATCTTGATGGTTTGCCCCTTTATTTTTATTTAATCTATTTTCGAGTCAGATTTGGAGACACCACTATAAAAGTATCCAGTCTACACGTTTGGTTATCTTTAGCGATAGAATATTTAATGAGTTAGTTAAGTATTTGAGATATAAGGAGAAGCGACTTCTTTTGTCGTCTAACG
>JAJBBL010000203.1 GCA_020532365.1 Candidatus Cloacimonadota bacterium
AAGCATTTATTTATCGACAAGTGCATAAGGTCTGCGCTACTATAATGTCATAGGATCTAGAAATATGAGGAAAACTGGTATTTTTATTGGATTGGGAATGGCTATCTCTTTAAGCATCTTTATTTTTGCCGGCATTATTTATTACAACCCCCTTATCAGAAGTTTGCTGGATGAGTCTGCCAAACCTGTTTTGGCCAAAGAAGAAGTAAAAAAGGCACCAAAAGAAATTGTTCCCAAAAAAGTTGAAAAGGTTGTTCTTGAAGAGGTTGTGGTAAAAAAACCTGAACCGGTTATTGAAAAACCAAAAGAGGTCATAGCCGAAAAGGCAGTCGTTGAACCACTAAAACCAAAAGAGCCTGTAAAAGAAGTTGAAGCCATCAGCGTGGTGAAACCTCCTGAGGTAAAACCACCTGTCGTTGAGCTTAAAGAGGAACCCAAAAAGGCAGTAACAGCTCCTGTTGAAATTAAAGAAGAGAAAGAGAGAGCTGGGGAGGTTGTTCAGATTTTCCCCGCCGAAGAAAAGATTGTTGTAGAGATTGAACCGAAAATAGAAAAGCCGGTTGTTGATATGGTTGCGGAGATTAAAAAAGAGGTTTTTGATCGCCCATTATATCAAAGACCAGAAAAACCTGTTTTCAGCTTGGATTATAAAAATCCGCTCCCTTTTAAAGCCAGAGAAGCAGTCAGCTATGTTTGGGATCCTGTTGTAATCGAAGAAAAGACTACTTTTATCGACCCAATTTCTTTTGAGCAGGAAGCAGCCTTAAGGCGGAAAACAGCGGTAGACAATCTGTTTGACCGACTGATATGGGATTAAATAAGAGGACCACCTGAGGTGGTCCTTTAAAATATTATGGTGTTGCCACCGGCTGAGGGTCGTCTTGAGGCTCTCCTCTGGAGACTTTTGCCATTAAGAAAAAGGCAACACTCATGCACAATGCCGCAAAGATGAAAAGCGAACCGTATCCGAATATATCAATCAGTGCTCCGGTTATCGGAGGAGCTACTATTGAAGCCAGCTGGCTGAAAAAATAGTACAACCCGGTATATATTCCGATATTTGCATACTCTGCCATCTGCCATAACATCGGGAAACTGTTGGTGATAACAGAAACCCAAAACATTCCAAACAAAAACATCAAAGCCCAAAACGGGAGTGTCCGTCCCAAAGATCCGATCGTGTCACTCTTTACAAAGAGACTGTGGGCAAAGATTAAAAGAAGAATTATAATCAAAGCTGTCAAAGAGAAACGGATTGTCTTTTTTCTGCCGCGACGGTGAGCTACAAGACCGCTTGGTATGGCAAAAATAGCGTAGGCAATACCAACCATTCCGGCTGCTAATGCAGCACTGCCACTACTGGTCTTTAAAACTTCGACAGAGTATTTACCTACAAAGGGTAATACTCCTTGGTAACCGATAAACCAAAACAGCAGTGAAATGAGAATATAAAAAGCACTCTTTTCCTTCTCTCCAAAAATATGCTTCAGTGATTTGAGAATAGGAACTTTTTCTTTTGCGTCTTCTTTTTCAACACTCTGTTTGCCCTCTTTTACAAAGAAAAAAAGTAACAGTGTAGCGAGAATAACCAAAACGCCGGCCAGAGGAAAAGCAAGAATGTTGTCAGTGGGACCATACTTGGCTAAATTCAACTTAACGTCCATCAAGCGGGCTAGGCCGACTGTCCCGACTATTGTTGCCACTCCGCCCATTGTGTTGATGACACCGTTGGCTTCTGATCTAATTTCTCCCGGGATTATATCGGGCATTAAAGCTACTACAGGGCCCCTTACAGCCTGCTTAAAGAGATTTAGAGCAAATATAACAATAACAAGGAGGGCCAAAGAGGAGAGAGCACTAAAGGGAATCAGAGAGTAAGCAATTCCGCTTAAAGGCAATAAAACAACAATAAAGGGCATTCTTCTACCAATCGGGGTTCTTGTCCGGTCGCTGATTGCCGAAAAAATTGGGATTAAAAAAATTGCAAAAATATTATCCAAGGTCATGATAGCCCCAATAACGGCGTTAGATTGAATGTAGCGGCCTAAAAATATAGGGACATAGGTATCATAAAGAGGATCCATCAAACCCATGGTGAAAAAACCCAATCCGATTAAAAAGGTAATTAAGTAATACCCTTTCATACTTTTGTGTGAACTCTTTTTTGACATGGTTACCTCACATAACGAAACTTATGATAGTTTAACAGTATTTAAGAGAGGTTGCAAAACAATTGTACTATTGCCTGTTAAACTGATTAGTGTTACACAGGGGTATGATTTGTAGCGTTGATGAACTTCAGAAGTATTTAAAACTGACAGATAGTGAGAGAAGGTGGTTTTCTTCTAAATCTAAGAGTTTCCCTTTTTTGGTTACCCCTTATTATCTCTCTTTGATTGACCCTGATAATCCTAACGATCCTATCCGAAGACAGGTAATTCCTCTTTCTGAAGAATTCTTAAACTCAAAGGGGGAGAGTTTAGACCCTCAAAGGGAAAACAGTTACTCTGTTTTACCCAATTTGGTTCACCGCTACGATAACAGGGCAGCTTTACTCCTGACAAATAAGTGTGCGACTAACTGCCGTCACTGCTTTCGAAGACGTTATACATCAGAAGAAGACATCATAATAAGTGAAAAAGAGCTTAAGAGTGTTCTCTCCTACCTAAAAGATAATCTTCAGATAAAAGAGTTGCTTTTAACCGGAGGGGATCCTCTCACTCTCTCAGATCAAAAACTTGATAACATAATCGGTTTAATCAGAGAAGCCCGTAAAGATATTGTTTTAAGACTGGGTTCAAGGGTCGTTGTGACAGCTCCTAAACGTATCACTGAAAGTTTAGTCTCTATGCTAAGAAAGTATAATAAAGCGGCTCTCTATTTATTGACTCAGTTTAACCACCCAAAAGAGTTGACAAAAGAGAGTTTGGAAGCTGTTTCTCTTTTTATTGACAACGGAATTCCAGTTTTAAATCAGTGTGTACTTCTAAGAGGAGTCAATGACGACGTCACTACTTTAGAGACTCTGATGAACAGCTTAGTAGCCAATCGAATCAAGCCATACTATTTGTTTCAGGGCGACTTAGTCAGCGGAACTGCCCATCTCAGAGTTCCTCTTAAAAGAGGATTAGAGCTTGAATACCAATTAAGAAAGAGATTAAGTGGGCTTGCAATGCCTCAATATGCAGTAGACCTACCTAAAGGAGGGGGGAAAGTTTCTCTGGGTAGGTCTTATCTTAAAGATAATGATGAAAACGGCAATTACTGTTTTGAGACAATGGAAGGAGAAAGGAGAATCTACTCCGATCCTACCTGTTAACCCGCTCAATATACTCTTTTGTTTCGGTATTAACTAAGATTTTCTCCCCTTGTTTAATAAAAATGGGGACTCTTACACTAAGTCCGGTCTCTGTTGTGACGTTTTTTGTTGCTCCGGTTACCGTGTCGCCTTTAATGGCCTCTTCTGCTTCGGCAACAACAAAGACAACTTTTGTCGGGACTTGAATATCGAGTAACTGATGTTCCCAGAAAGTACATCTGTAGGTCTCGCCTTCTTTCATGATGTATTGATAATCTTCAAATGAGGCTAATGGAATCTCTATCTGCTCGTAAGTTTCATTCATCATCAAAAAGAACTTTTCCCCATCGTTGTACAAATACTGGCAGTCCTTATCTTCAACAGTGATATTTTCGACGTTATCTTGGCTTTTATAGGTCTCTCTGAGCACCTGTCCTGTCGAAGGGCTCTTAAGTTTAACGCGAACAAAAGCCGAACCTTTACCGGGGTTAACAAATTCTCTTTCGACACAAACAAACGGCTGACCCTTTATTAAAAGGGCAGTCCCTTTCTCAATTTGACCTGCTTTAATCATTTAATACCTCGAGTGTCATTAAGCCTTAAAGGCCCTAGTGACCGTTGCTGATATTATCAGAAAGGGCAAATAAAATCAAATCCCCAATCCTTTTATAACCGCCCTGAAGCATCAGCAATCGGTCAAAACCTAAGGCAACCCCCGAACATTGGGGAAATTTAGAATCAAAATTAGCGACAAATGAGTAGTCGATATCGGCTATGGCTTCGTTGGTATGGGCCCTTTGGGTAGCTAAGATTGAGCTTTGTTCTTTGAAAAACAACTCTACTTTCTCTTTGTCTCTCTCTTCATCGTAACAGTTTGCCAATTCAACGCCCCCCATATAAAGTTCCCATCTTTTGCGGTAAGGAGTTTGTTCTTTCTCCTTTGCCAGACAGGCGATTTGTTTTGGATAATCGTAGAGAATAAGGGGTTTTTCCTGGGGAAGCTTTGGTTCAACAAAGTTTAAAAAGATCCTGTTAAAAGTGTCCTGCCAGGGTTCAAATCCCTCTCCAAGGCTCAAGCCCAAACCTTTTGCAGCTTCTCTGATTTTAGTTGTTTTTTGAACTTTCTCCAAATCGATACCACTAAATTTATAACAAGCCTCAGCAACACTCATCTTATTAAAAGGGGGAAGCAGATGCTCTTTTGTATTGGGGAGTTTAGTCTCGTGAATTAAGCGTTCGGTAATCTCAATGGAATCAAACTCATCGGCATTTACAGTGTAATATTCTACCATTGTAAACTCGGGATTATGATGACTGCCTATCTGCTCATTATTTCTAAAACAGCGCGATATCTGATAAATACTTTTACCAAACTCCCTTATAAAGGGTTTCATATGGATTTCGGGCGAAGGAACCAAATAGAGTTCTCTTTGCCCATAGAGAGTTGAGATATAATTTGTTGCAAAAGTTCCAATGGTAGGTTCCGGTATCAGCGTTGGTGCTATTAAAGGTGTTTCAACCTCTAAATACCCATTATCTTGAAACCATTTGTGCATAGAGTGTTTTAATTTTGAACGTTCTTCAACAGCCTGTAAATTCATCAAGTGACTATAGCCCTAGGTTCCTCTTTTGTAAAGCAACGGTGATATAGACACACCATCTGTAGGTGCGTATACTTACTTCGATGAGTCGCTATACCTACGATAATAACGATATAATATATGCACTGGCCAGTGCTTGGGGAAACAGCCCTATAGCAGTAATTAGAGTCTCGGGAGACGGTTCCATAAAAAAATTCTCTGAACTCTTTTCAGCCTCCGAAACTCTTTTGAAGGCTTTCAGTCACACAATTCACTACGGCAAGATAATTGACCCGGACTCCAAAGAGGCTGTTGACGAGATTTTGGTTGCTATTTTCAGAGACGGAAGAAGTTACACCGGACAAGAGAGTTTGGAAATTAACTGCCACGGCAATATCATCGGAATTGAAGCAATTTTCAAAGTTCTTGAGAAACAGGGATTTAGATCAGCTTACCCGGGAGAGTTTACTTTTAGGGCCTTTATGAATGGGAAAGTCGATTTAACCCAAGCCGAAGCGGTAATGGAAATTGTTAACAGCCAATCTGAAATAGCCCACTCTTTAGCATTAAAACGGCTTGAAGGTAATCTCTTTAATTTAATCAATGAAATTAAAATTAAGGTAGTGGATGCCCTTGCTGTAATTGAACTTCAATTGGACTACGAAGAAGATGAGATTATTGATGAAACCCATTTTCCCAAAGAGGCAATAGAGGGTGCCTTAAAAAGGGTAGAGTCTTTATTGGATACTTACACTATTGGCAGACTTTATTCAGAGGGCTGTAGAGTTGTTTTAGCCGGTTCAACAAATACCGGTAAATCAACTCTGTTTAATCTTTTACTGAAAGAGGAACGTTCAATAGTCAGTGAAATCCATGGAACAACACGCGACTACATTGAAGCAAAAACTCACTTAGAGGGAATACCAATCAGTTTATATGATACGGCAGGCTTACGGGACTCAAAAGACAGCATTGAACAAGAGGGAATAAGGAGAACCAGAGGCCTCATTAAAGAGTCTGATTTAGTCCTTCTTGTGGTTGATTCAAGTATTGACGGGTATAAATTGTCACCTGAAGAACAAATATTGGCTAAAGAAGAAAAGACAATTGTTGTCTGTAATAAGACCGATTTGGGCAATGTAGCTGTTTTGGAAGGCAGCTACCCGTTAAGTGCAAAAACAGCCGAAGGGTTTAAGACCTTAAAAGAGGAGATTGTCAAAAGGCTCCAAAAAGGTTCACCAAAGACAGACGGTTCAACTGTTGTAATAGAGTCCGCCAGACAGAAAAAGGAATTAAACAGGGCTTGTGAGGCACTTAAACACTCTTTGGAGTATTTTAAAGAAACTCTGCCTTTGGATATCATTGCCGTTGAGTTAAATGAGGCGTTGGATGCACTAGGTTCTCTTAGCGGAGAGGTTACTTCCGAAGATATTTTAGAAAACATATTCAGCAATTTTTGCGTAGGTAAATAGAGATGGATTACGATGCAATAGTAATAGGGGCAGGGCATGCCGGTATTGAAGCTTCCCTTGCATTGGCACGGCTGGGAAATACAACCCTAGTCGTAACTCAAAACTTAGATGCCATAGGGCGCCTATCGTGTAACCCTGCTGTCGGCGGTTTGGCAAAAGGCAACATAGTTCGGGAAATTGATGCTTTAGGGGGCGAAATGGCCCACCTTATCGACAGCACAATGATTCAATTTAGAATTCTCAATCGTCGCCGGGGGCCGGCAGTTCAAGCTCCCAGAGCCCAAGCCGATAAATTTAGTTATCACCGTCTGGCCAAAGAGACTCTGGAAGCCCAAAAAAACTTGTACCTGTTTCAGGACACCGTTGTGGATTTGCTTTTAAATAAAGAGGGGAACAAGGTCGAGGGTGTCATTACACAACGGGGCCATAAAATAAGTTCAAAGGTTGTCGTTATGACAACGGGAACTTTTATGGAGGGGAAAATTTTCATAGGCTCTTTTGTGAGTGCCAGCGGTCGAATCGGGGAACCTGCCGCAATCGGATTGGGAAGTTCTTTAAGGAGAATCGGTTTTGAAGTAGGGCGTCTAAAGACAGGAACCCCTGCCCGAGTCCGTAAATCGTCGCTGAACTTTGATGCAATGACAGAACAGCCGGGAGATGAAGTAATGCTCGGTTTCTCTTTTAGGGATAAAAAAATTGAGAGACCCACACTCAGCTGTTGGGTAACCTACACAAATGAAAAAACCCATAAAATAATTGAGGACAATATGGATACCTCTCCGTTGTACGGAGGCTTAATTGTTGGACAGGGGCCCCGTTATTGTCCCTCGATTGAGGATAAAGTAGTCCGTTTCCCGGATCGCCTTCGTCACCAAATATTTGTTGAACCGGAAGGGCTTGGAACCGAAGAGATGTACCTTAACGGAATAAGCACCTCTTTAGCCGAAGATGTCCAAGAGGCTTTTATTCACTCGGTAAGAGGCCTTGAAGAGGCTCAGATTATGAGACCGGGGTATGCCGTTGAGTATGATTATCTAAACCCACTTCAGTTGTATCCCTCTTTGGAGACAAAAAAGTTGGCTAATTTTTACGTCAGCGGTCAAACAAACGGTACTAGCGGTTACGAGGAGGCTGCAACACAGGGATTAATTGCGGGGATAAATGCCTCTTTGAAATTGCAAAACCGAGAACCACTAATTTTAAGCAGATCCGACAGCTACACAGGTGTCTTAATAGATGATTTAGTTACAAAAGGGACAAATGAGCCTTATCGGATGTTTACCAGCAGAGCAGAACACAGATTGAACATGCGCCACGATACAGCCGATTTACGGCTGACTCCGATTGGCTACGATGTGGGCTTAAAGAGTGAACAGGATTTAGAGACCTTAAAACAAAAAGTGGAAAAACTGGATGTTATTAAAGAGCTTTTAAATAAAACCAAAATAGGCTCTAAAAAGGCAAGCGATGTTTTACGGCAACCCGATGTCTCCATCGATGATTTAATTGTCGAAATTCCTTCGCTGGGGGAGTTTGAGAGGTCTCTTTTAAACCAAAGCGAACTTGATCTTAAATACTCCGGTTATGTAGAGAGGCAAAACCGACAAGCCCAAAAACTCAATAAAATGGAAAAAATCGTAATCCCATCCAGTTTTGATTATTCAGGTATTGTTGGGTTATCGACAGAGGGGAAGCAAAAGCTGACAGCGATAAAACCCCACTCAGTCGGTCAAGCCAGCAGAATCTCGGGTGTCAGAAACAGTGACATCGCTATTTTAATGGTTCACTTGTCACGGGGAAAAAAAGATGGAGGAGCTTAAAAAGTTTGCCAAAGGACTCAGCGAGTTAAAGATTGAATTTGATTCTGAACAGTTTCGCCAAATAGAGACTTTTATTAATGAGATTTACCTTTTTAATCCAACCCATAAGTTGGTAAATGCCACCGGACAGCAATTAATCATTAAACATTTTTTAGATTCAATCGCCCCTTATTATATTTTAAAGGGGCTGTTTGCCAACTACGATGAAAATCAAATTATTTGTGATTTAGGTTCCGGAGGTGGTTTTCCGGCTGTTGTATTGGCGATTGCTTTTAAAAAGAGGCATTTTGTTTTAATTGAAAGATCCGAAAAAAGAGCCCAGTTTCTCCAAAGTTGCATCACTTTGTGTAATTTAAATAACCGTGTTGAGGTCATTAATCGAGACTTCACCCAAATAAAGAACAGATACAAAATAGTAACCTTTAGAGCTGTATCGCCTTTAAGTAGTATTATGGGTTTGATTTCTCCTATTTTGGCAGAAGGGGGAGTGGTTTGTGCCTATAAAGGAAAAAGCAACAATGTACAAAAAGAGGTTGAAGCGTTGAATCTTTCAGATAAGCAACACAAATGGAGAGTTGAAATTGAAGAAATTGAGGTTCCCTTTTTAGATTCAGAGCGCTCTTTGGTTATTTTAAAAAAGGATAATTAACGGTGGTAAAAATTAGTCTGTGGGAAGGGTTGTTGTTGGGAGCAGTTCAGGGAGTTACTGAATTTCTGCCTGTCTCCAGTTCAGGGCACCTTATATTAGCCCGCTCTTTCTTTAAAATAGAACAGTTGCCTCTTATGTTTGATGTTCTGTTACATGTGGCAACTCTTCTTGTTGTTCTCTTTCACTACAGAGTTCTTATCGGAAAATTAATAATTTCGTTTTTTAGATTCTTAAGAAGGAAAAACAGTGCACAGGATAAACAGAATTTAAACCTTATTTCAGCTGTTCTTGTTGCAACCACAGTAACTGTTATGATGGCTTTAATCTTTAGGAAGTTTAACATTGAGGCGACAAGTCCCCTGACGGTCTCAATTTTAATGCTGATTACGGCAGTTTTTCTTTTTTCAACGAAATTTATCTCAAATTTTATTAAACAGACAGAAAAATTGGGACCCAAACAGGCTTTGATGACAGGCATAGGGCAAGGCTTCGGAGTGTTGGCTGGGATTTCCCGTTCCGGAATTACCATTACGAGTGCACTTTACAGCGGTATGAAACGCAAAGAAGCCGGAGATTTTGCCTTTATTCTCTCAATACCCGCAATTTTAGGAGCTCTTGTACTGACATTGTTTGAAGAAGGAGCCGGCTATTCGGTCGCTTTGATACCGACAATAGGAGCTTTTATAACTGCATTTGTAATTGGGCTTTTCTCTCTAAGGTTGTTGCTGTGGATGATTAAAAACGCTCACCTTTGGTATTTTTCACTCTATTTAGTTTTTATTGGAACATTTGGTCTTTTTAGCTCAATGTGATACATTGAATCTTATATTCAGTGGAGTTTAATTATTATGGTTGCTCTAATATTAGCATTTGTCCCTTTGGTAGTGGCTGCTCTTCTCCTGCTACCTCTGTTTCTATCGGCCGCTTTAATAGATCGTCTCCCTTTCAATCTCTTCTTTTCCGATATAAACACATTTTTAAAAGACAATGCAATTTTATCTTTCAGTGATTCAACCGCCCCGTTGATTATTGCAGCTTGTGTGTTGGTTGTTGTGGCACTTTTGATTATTGTCAGCTCAAAAAAACCGCTTTATTGGTGGGTTGCTCCCTATTTTGTATTACTCTACTACACAGTTTATCTCTTCTTCCAACTCCTTTATAAACAAAACACACCTGTTTTTTTAATAGAAAAACTGAATAAAGAGCCATTAATGGCTCTAATATTAGTGATTCTTCTGTTTCTTTTAGAACTCCTTTTAGCTGTTGTCTTTTTTATAATAACAAAGAAGATGTCCCGTCTTTTTAAGAAAAGGGAGCCCAAAGGAAAAAATAAAAAAAGGGTGGTTAAGGAACAACAAAGGGAAGAGAAAGGGGAAAAAAGAGAGAGTAGCGTTGAACTAGACTCTTTTGGATTTCCCATTGTCAGTCAGCTGCCAAAACTGAGAACAATTCGAAACATTGATGAGGAAGATCAAATTTATGTCGGCAGTGTTAAAGAACAGGAAGACAGTTCACTGATTATTGCCGAGACTCCAACTGAAGACCCAATTCCCACTCTGAGACAACAGATGCAAAAAGATGCCCGCTTAGCTTCTTTGATAAGCAGACCTTTTGTCAAATCAGAGAAGAAACGAGAAACATTTGAAGTTGAAAAGCCAAAAGAAATTTTAAAAGAGGTTCCAGTAATAACGCCGACTGTTAAAACAGAAGTGATTCAGGAAGTAGCAGATAATCAAGATATCGATATCATCAGCGGTGTCGGTGGCTTAATCAGTTCAACGGGACACGATGCTCTTTTAAGCCGAAGTAAAATAACTTACAAATTCCCACCAGAAGAGTTGTTGGATACCTATCCCGACCACGTAAATCACATTGATGCACATACAAAAGCCGCCGGGGAAGATTTGGTGGCAACCCTCAAGCAGTTTAAAATTGAAGCCGAACTGATAAATATTGTCAAAGGACCAACTGTGACAATGTTTGAGGTCTCTCCGGCTCCCGGAGTCAGAGTCAGTTCTATCCTCTCTCTTTCCGATAACATCGCCCTGAGGCTGGCTGCCAGACAGATCAGAATTGTAGCCCCGATACCGGGAAAACAGGCTGTCGGGATAGAAGTGCCCAATAAAGAGCGCTCAATTATAGGCTTCAGGGATCTTTTAAGTTCCATTGATGAGAAAACCTACCAAGTTCCGATGATATTGGGGAGAAAGATTACCGGTGAACCCGTTGTCATTGAGTTGACCCAAACTCCCCATCTTCTCATAGCCGGAGCCACCGGTTCGGGTAAGTCGGTCTGTGTTAACAGCCTGATTAGCTCAATTTTATATCGCCGCTCCCCCAAAGAGGTTCGTTTAATCTTAGTGGATCCTAAAATAGTCGAACTGAGAGTTTATAACAACATCCCACACCTTTTGACACCGGTAATTACCGAACCCAAAAAAACAATCAAGGCATTGGAGTTTTGCTTATACGAGATGGAAAGACGTTATAAACTGCTCAATGGCTTAGCCGTTCGCAATATCAGTGCCTACAACAAAAAAGTAGCCGATCAGAAAATCGCCAGAGAAAAACTCCCTTATATAGTTGTTGTCATTGACGAGTTTGCCGATTTAATGACAACCGTAGGCAAAGAGTTAGAGACTCTTTTAGCCAGACTTGCTGCAATGGCCAGGGCAGTGGGAATCCATTTAGTACTGGCAACACAGCGTCCTTCAGCCAATGTAATTACCGGAATTATTAAGTCGAATATCCCAACTAGAATAGCTTTCATGGTAGCCAGTCAAATCGACAGCAGAATTATTATCGACGAAACGGGAGCCGAAAAACTGCTTGGCAGGGGAGACATGCTATTTGCACCCGGTTGGGATCCCGCATCGGTGAGAATCCAGGGGTCGTTTTTAAGTGACGAAGAGGTTGAAAGGGTGGTCGAGTTTGCCAAACAACAGGGCGAACCCGATTATTTGGACGAATCCTTCTTTGAGGATGAGCCGGAAAGTGAAGAAGACGAAAATGATTTTGATAACGATACAAGTGATGAAGCATTGATGGAGAAAGCCTTAAAGATAGTTGTTGAAAGAAACGGTGCCAGTGCCTCCTATTTGCAACGAAGATTGAAAATAGGCTACAACAGAGCTGCCCGTCTTGTTGAGCAGATGGAAGAAGAGGGGCTTGTCGGACCGCAACGGGGCAGTAAACCCCGAGAGCTGTTGAGGCTTCCCCAATAGAGGTTAAATGATGAGTTCTGTAGGTGTGCACGCCATACTCAACGGTGCTGTTGTTAAAGCAACGGATGCAACAGTATTAATAAACGACAAAGAGATTCATTACGGGTTTGGTGTCTACGAATCTTTAAAAGTTCTTAACGGCGTTGTTGTTTATAAAGAAGAACACCTTAAGCGCCTGTTTTATTCGGCAGAAGGGATACAGTTACGCCATAATTTTAAAATAGAAGAGATTGACGATTCTTTAGAGAAACTCATAAAAGAGGATAACATCACAAAAGCCACAGTTACGATAAACCTCATCGGTGGCTTTGAAGCCCGTTACTTTATAACTGCTGCTCAACTTCTAACATACCCTTCAAGCTTTTATGACGAAGGTATTAAAGTAATAACCTACTTTGGGCAGAGGTTTTTACCAAGTTATAAAACACTGTCACTTTTACTAAACTACCTAGCTTTAAGAGAAGCCGGTTCCCAGGGGGCTTTTGAGGCTCTTCTGGTTAATCAAAACAACGATGTCCTGGAAGGAACCAGAAGTAACTTCTTTGCAATTAAAGACAGAAGTGTCTACACAGCTGCATCTGAGTATGTCTTAGAAGGGGTTACCAGAGACAAAATAATTAGGGCAATTAATGAGTTGGATTACGATATCGTGTTTGAGGCTCCCAAATTGCAAAAAATAAGAGACTCCTATTTTGACGGCTTCTTTATCTCCAGTACCAGTATGGGAGCCATGCCGATAAGACAGCTCGACAATCTAGTTTTAAAACCTTCTTTTGGACTTTGTCATAAAATAGATTCGCTGATAAAAAAGTGGGAATCATAAGTGCTACACTAAGAGCGCAAAACAAAGTATAGTAAACATATGAAATTTGAAGCATTACCTCTTCACGATGACGTGAAAAAAGGGCTGCAAGCAGCCCGATTTGTCGATTGCACATTAGTTCAGGAAAAAGCCCTTCCGGGAGCTTTGGAAGGAAAAGATCTAATGGTGCAATCTAAAACAGGAAGCGGGAAAACCGCTGTTTTTCTGGTGGCTGTTCTACAGAAGTTTATCCAAGAAAGAAATTCCGATGCTACTGCATTAATCGTTGCCCCGACAAGGGAGCTGGCTGTTCAGATCAGTCTTGATGCAAAAGTACTCTCTTCTGGGATAGAGAATTATAAGATAGGGTGTTTTTACGGCGGTGCCGGCTACAAAGAGCAGGAAGAAATACTGAAGAACAACCCCCATTTGATTATTGCTACTCCGGGAAGAATATTAGACTTCCAACGGATGGGTAAAATAGATTTTAAGAAAATAGACACCTTTGTGATTGATGAAGCCGACCGTCTTTTCGATATGGGCTTTTATCCCGATATCCAACAGATGTTTAAATTGATGGGTAAAAACAAAAAGCGACAAGTAATGCTCTTTAGTGCCACCTTAGGAACCAGAGTTAGAAACCTTGCCTGGGCTTATATGGATAATCCTATCGAAATTGAGGTGCAACCAGAAGAAATCACAGTCGAAAATGTTGTTCAAAGCCTTTATCATGTCTCTAAAAGTGAGAAGCTTGAACTTCTTTTGAGGATTCTCGCTAAAGAAAATCCAACAAACGCCCTTATTTTTACCAACACAAAAGCAATGGCAATAGAATTAAGCAAAAGGCTCAATGTCAACGATTACAAAAGCCAATACCTTATGGGAGACCTTCCTCAGAGTAAACGCTTAGCAGTAATTAACAGGATGAAAAAGGGACAATTGAGAATTTTAGTTGCCACTGATGTTGCTGCCAGAGGGTTGCAGATTGATGATTTGGAAATGGTTATCAATTATGATATCCCCGAAGATTACGAGAGTTATGTCCACCGTATCGGTAGGACTGCCCGAGCTGGGAAATCGGGAAAAGCCATTACCTTAGCCTGTGAGCAGTTTGTTTATGGCCTAGAGGCAATTGAAGAGTACATCCAAATGAAAATTCCGGTGTTATGGATTGACGATGAAAATTTACCGATAGTTGTCGATAAGAGTGCCAATATGCGTTTTAGAGATTTGGTCAGCCAAAAAGAGTATGCTTCTTCAAGTTTTACTAAAAAATCTGCTCCTAAAAAAGAAAAAAAACACCATCGTGCTCCCCCACGCAGACCAAAGCCGGCTATCGGAGTCAAAAAACCGTTACCCAAAATCCTCCCCAGCAAAGTCAATTTTAATGAAGTTAAAGAGCTCGATTTTGAGCAGAGGATGGATTACTACAAAAAAATGTACGCCCCGCAAGAGGTTTTGAGCGAACAAAAAGAGAGAGATGAGAAGACAGTAGCACCGAAAAAGAAGGAGGGTGTCCTACAGAAATTATTTGGAAGGGTGAAAAAATGATGCTTAAAAGATTTATTTCTTACTATCGACCTTACAAAAAACTCTTTTTCTTAGATATGTGTGCAGCCGTAATAGGCTCTTTGCTGGCTATTTTGTTTCCTCAGCTGACAAGGGAACTGTTACGCACCTATATTCCAGACCAAAATTGGTCAATGATGATTTATATCTTTGTTTTGATGTTTGCAATCTACGTTGTCCAAACTCTGACTACTTATATAAGGGTAAGGTGGGGTCATCAGCTTGGTGTTTATATGGAAACAGATATGCGCCAAGATCTCTTTAGCCATCTTCAGAGACTCTCTTTTGGGTATTACGATCAAACAAAGACAGGGCATCTGATGAGCAGATTAACAAATGACCTCTTTATGATAACCGAAACTGCCCACCACGGTCCTGAAGACCTTTTAATTTCAGTAGTTGTTATTATCGGTGCCTACTCGTTTATGTTTTCCAACAACGTTAAGTTAGCTTTGGTCAGTCTAATACCGATGCCGTTTATGCTTGTTTTTGGAATTTATTACGGCAGACAACTTAAAGCCAGCTTTAGGGAAGTCCGCTCTACAGTAGCTGACGTTAACTCTCTGGTTGAAAACTCAATTCAGGGGGTCAGGGAAGTACAATCTTTTACCAGCGAGAGTTTTGAAAAACAAAAATTCAAACATGTAAATACAATTTTTAAAGATGCCCGCAGCAATCAGTACAAAATGATGGCCCGTTATGAGTCAATAATGATGTTCTTCAGGGAGATTTATTATTTTGTTACCGTTGTCGGCGGAGCAATTTTAATCTATTACAAAGCAATACCGGTTTATGATTTAGTTACTTTTATCCTTTATGTAGGGGTCGTTTTACCCCCCATTGACCGCCTGATAAGCTTTACCGAGCAGTTGCAACAGGGAATGGCGGCCTTTGAAAGATTTGTCGAGGTGATGGATATTCAAAGCGATATTGAAGATGTTGAGGGAGCTGTTGATTTAGAGATTACCGAAGGTGAAGTTACCTTTAACAATGTTACTTTTAGCTACAATAACTCTTCAGAAGAGGTTTTAAAAGAGATAGACTTTACCATCAAAGGGGGCTCAACGGCAGCAATTGTCGGAGAATCAGGAGCTGGTAAAAGTACCCTAGTCTCCCTCATCCCCCGCTTTTACGAGCCTCAGAAAGGACAAATTTTAATCGATGGTCAGGATATAAAGAATGTTAAAAAGAAGTCTTTGCGTAAGCAGATAGGATTTGTTCAACAAAATATTTTTCTCTTTGACGGTTCAATCCGGGAGAATTTAAAATACGGTAAAACTGATGCCACCGATTCAGAGATGTTGGAAGCTCTGGAATTAGCCAATTTGGGCCCCTTTGTCCGCTCATTGCCTGATGGACTCGATACCGAAGTCGGGGAGAGGGGAACCCGATTAAGCGGAGGGCAAAAACAGCGAATCTCTATTGCCCGCGTCTTTTTGAAAAATCCAAAAATATTAATATTTGATGAGGCAACCAGTTCGCTTGATACCGAGTCAGAAAGCCAAATACAGGAAGCTTTTAGTCGTTTGGCCGAGGGGCGAACTGCAATTGTAATCGCCCACCGCTTAACTACAGTAAGAAACAGCGATGTTATCCACGTCATTGAGCAGGGAAAGATTGCCGAGTCGGGAAAACATGACAAACTTTTAGAGCAAGACGGCCACTATGGACGACTTTACAAGAACCAACAACTGTGGTAGGTAGATTGTATGTTGAAATATATCCATATTGTTTTAGCCGTAACGCTAATAGTAATAGGATTTATAATCTCAGTTTTTGTAGCAATAATCCCCTCCTTTTTTATGCTTTTATTCAAAAAAGAGAGAGCTTATCTCTATTGGATGCGCCTTAACGGAACTAATATAAGTCGATTAATTCTTTGGTCTTTGAGGGTGAATGTAATTGTTGAAGGGAAGGAAAACATCCCAGAGGATAACCAAAGGGTCTGTTTTGTCTCCAACCATCAAAGTATGCTCGATATCCCCTTAGTTTTGGCTTCTTTAAGAATCTGGCCCGGTTTTATTACTAAAAGTGAACTTAAGAAGGTCCCTATCTTAAACTCGTGGATTAAAGCTATGAACAGTGTCTATATCGACAGAAAAAGTCCCCGTTCTTCTTTGCAGGCCATTATAAAAGGTTCCGATAACATTAAAAAAGGAATTCCGATGTTTATCTTTCCTGAAGGGACGCGCAGTAAAACGGGAGAACTTGGCAAATTTAAAACAGGGAGCTTAAAACTGGCAACAAAAGCCAAAGCTACAATTGTCCCCATTACCATTGAAGGAAGCGCTTTGGCATTGGAGCGAAAAACAGGAATTAAAAGAACGACAGTTCATGTTTCCGTTGCAAAACCGATTGAGAGTGCCTCTTTGGATGAGCAGGGGATTAAAGAGTTGCCCCTTGTTGTTTTTGGCTCTATTGAGAAGCAGTTTAAAAAGTTCAATGATTCAACGGTAGCCGAGAATGTTAAAAGTTGAAAACCTTTTTTTTGCCTATAGAGATTACTTAAAAAAGGACTCTTTTAAACCGGTATTAAACAATCTTAATTTAACTTTGAAAAAAGGGAAAAAGCTCTTAATTTTAGGGGCCCCCGACAGCGGAAAGTCGACACTGGCACGGATTTTGTGTGCTCTCATTCCCCGTCATATGGATGGCAAAATAGACGGAACCATAAAGATAGGTGAGTTAGATATTGGCAAAGTATCCCCTTGGGACTTAACAAATCTGACGACTTTAGTGACTCAAAACCCTCAGGAGCAACTGTTAATGAGTACCTGCTCAGAAGAGGTTGCCTTCCCTTTAGAGTCGTTGGGGATATCCCACCAAATAATAGAACAAAAAGTTGAAGAGGCTCTTAACAGGTGGTCGCTTAAGAATTTTGCTTTGGTTAATCCGCAGGAACTTTCACAGGGAGAACAACGGAGATTGCTCCTTTCGGTTACCGATGCAATAAATTCTCCTTTTTGGATAATGGATGAAACATTTGACGACTTGGATGTGAACTATAAAGAGGTATTGGCTAAAAGGCTTAAAGAGGAAAAAAGGACAATCCTACTTTTTGCATCCCGTTACTTAAAGGAATATAAAGATATTTTTGATAACTATGCCTTACTAAAAGAGGGTAGACTCTCCTTTGGTGAAAAGAATGAGATTTTAACGGAGTATGAGAAAGAGAGTAAAACCCTTTTTAATCCAATAAACAGCAGTAACACCGAGAGAAAAAAACAGGTACTACAATGCAGTGACGCTCAAATTATTCATCCCCGACGTTCGTTAATCAGCAGTAATCCTTTTACCCTTAATGTGAAGAATTTCTACCTGGAAAGCGGAGAAGTTGTGGCTTTGGTCGGACCAAACGGTTCAGGCAAAAGTACCTTTAGCAGAGCTCTTTGTGCCCTTGATCCCTTTGTCAAAGGGACAATTACGATTGATAAAGAAGAACAAACCACTAAAGAGTTACAAAAGCAGGTCGGCTATCTTTTTCAAAATCCCGACTTTGGAATTTTTTTACCAACAGTCAAAGAAGAACTGGGATGGTCACTGAGAAAGGATAAAGCTCTCAGTCAATCTGAAAAAGAGGAGATTGTTGCCAAGACTGCAAAACTTTTCCATCTAAAAACCGAAGATAATCCCTCAATGATGAGTTACGGAAGCAGAAAATACCTTCAAGCGGCAGTTTATTACATAATAGACCGCCCCTTTATAATAATAGATG
>JAJBBL010000229.1 GCA_020532365.1 Candidatus Cloacimonadota bacterium
CATGCCTAATCCACGCCGCCAGCGTTCGTCCTGAGCCAGGATCAAACTCTCCATTATAATCAAAATAATGAACTCCTCGCTCACTCTCCACTAATATTTACTTGTTAAAAGATCAACCCGCTACAAGCAGGTTTCGCCAATATCTATAACCTAAAAAATACGTCAAGAAAAAAGTTTGATCTTAAATAAACGAAATGACTCATCTGTGGACAATAATACTCTTAAATTCCTGCAAGACTGATTGTTAGATTTAGCACTTAATCTTGAAAATATTTTCACTTTTCTTGACTTACTCTTCCGTATCCCCATTTTTAGGGCTATATTCTCCTTATAACCAAACCATATTAAGTAGTCAAAACAGCTATCTATTCTCTCAATCCATTCTTTAAACAGATGCAACAAGCACTATATATGAAATGATAGCGTAAATTACGCAGTGAATATCTACCGTTAGTCAACTTAAATAGATTATCTATCCAATATGATTAGGTGTAGTCAATTCTTTGCTACTCACCCTCCTTTTTATTCATTTTCCTTCAATGATGATTATATAAATCACCTTATAGATAGGTGTTGAATCAAAAATCTATTGACTCTAATCCCTTTATTTTTAGTTTGCAAGTATCTTTTAAGAAAGAAAGACCGTATATAGTTCATATGGTTTAACAGAACAGTGCAGAGGTTTAGCAACCTCTACGGGAAGGAGAGAATGAGTATAAAAATTACATTACCAAACAGAGAGATAAAGGAGTATCCTAAGGGTACTACTCCACAAGGGATTGCCGAGGATTACGATCAAGAGCTTCAAGCTAAAGCTTTAGCGGCTGAGGTTAATGGTAAGTTAATAGATATGTATAGACCTATCGACGAGGATGGGGAGATTATATTCCACACATTTGAGACCGAGGTCGGTCGCGACATTTACTGGCATAGTTCTGCTCACTTAATGGCGCAGGCGGTTAAAGAGTTATTTCCTGAAGTAAAGGTAACTATAGGCCCAGCCATTGAAGAGGGTTTTTACTATGATTTCGATAAAGACACACCGTTTAACGATGAAGATCTATTGAATATAGAGAAAAAAATGACAGAACTATCCAAGAAGCGACTCCGCTATACTCGTGAGGAGTTAACCAGAGCAGAGGCTATTGAAAGGTTTAAGCAGATGGATGAGACTTACAAGGTTGAAATTATTGAAGAGTTACCTGAAGATGAAATCATAAGTGTGTACACTCAGGGTGATTTTTCCGATCTATGCCGAGGACCACATATTCCACATTCAGGTAAAATCAAGGCATTCAAGTTACTCAAAACTTCCGGTGCGTATTGGCGTGGGGACGAGAATAACAAGATGTTAGCTCGAATTTACGGGATAAGTTTTCCGACAAAGCGTGAGCTCAATCAGTACCTTGAGGATTTAGAAGAGCGTAAGAAGCGTGATCATCGTAAATTAGGTAAGGAGCTTGACCTATTCTCGATTAGTGAAGATATTGGTGCAGGTTTAGTACTTTGGCATCCAAACGGGGCATTAATCCGTTCTATTATAGAAGACTACTGGAAGAAGCGTCATTTTGAAGAGGGATACCAGCTTGTAAATACGCCACACATAGGTAAAGCCGATCTTTGGGAAACGAGTGGTCACCTCGAATTTTATTCTGACAGTATGTTTGCTCCGGTCGAGGTGGAGGGTCAAAACTATTATCTTAAGCCGATGAACTGTCCTTTCCACATTGCTATATATCAAGCTGACAAGCGTAGTTATAGAGAGTTACCTGTCAGATACGCTGAGATGGGAACTGTTTATCGCTACGAGCGTTCTGGGGTATTGCATGGGCTGATGAGAGTACGTGGATTTACTCAGGACGACGCCCATATCATCTGTACACCTGAGCAGTTGAACGAAGAGGTAGAGAAGCTTATAATCTTTTCCATTTCGATGTTAAAAGATTTTGGATTCAAAGAGCTTCAAATTTTCCTTTCGACACGCCCTGAGAAGAGTGTCGGCTTGGAGGACAAATGGGAAGCGGCCACTAACGCTCTTAGATCAGCTTTAGAAAAGCAAGGCTTATCATACGGAGTAGACGAAGGTGGCGGTGCGTTTTACGGTCCTAAAATTGACATAAAAATCAAAGATGCTCTGAACCGTTCTTGGCAGTGTACCACTATTCAGTTTGACTTCAACAACCCTGAAAGGTTTAATATGGAGTATGTTGGGGCTGACAACAAGCCACATCAGCCTTATATGATACACCGTGCTCTACTCGGTTCTTTAGAGAGGTTCTTCGGCACTTTAATTGAGTATCACGGCGGTAACTTCCCCTTCTGGCTGGCACCCACACAAGTTGCCATTCTGCCGGTATCTGACGTTTATGAAAGATATGCTACCCGTGTATTGGAGAAGTTCAAAAAGGTTGGCATCCGAGCTAAAGTAGATGGCAGAAGCGAAAAGATCGGGTACAAGATACGTGACTCCGAGCTTAAGAAAATACCATATATGGTCATAGTAGGTCAACGAGAAGAGGATACAAACACACTTTCATTAAGGCAGCATAAAGTTGGCGATATCGGAAGCTTTACCTTTGAAGAGGTGTTAACAGAGATTTACGGGTTAACTGAAGAAGAGTAAACGATGAGCGAGATAATTAAGTTAGTACAGGACGAACTTAAACTTGCCGCTGAATCTATAACTCTTGCAGCTGCCAAAGTAAACAGCAACGTAGAAGAAGCGGTGGAGCTTATTCTATCGTGTGAAGGGAAGGTGGTGGTCACTGGTATGGGTAAAACCGGACTCATCGGTCGCAAGATTTCTGCAACTCTTGCAAGCACAGGTACCACTTCCATCTTCTTGCACGCAGCGGAAGGGATTCACGGTGACTTAGGTATGTTAGATAAAAGGGATGTAGTTCTTGCTATTTCTTACAGTGGCAACACTCAAGAGTTACTCTCAATAATACCCTATATCAAGTTTCTCAAGATACCGATTATAGCTATCACCGGTAACCTTAGTTCACAACTCTCCGAAAATGCAGATGTCATCCTCGACTGCTCTGTACCGGACGGCTATGAGCCTTTTAATCTTGTGCCGACTGTTAGTACCACTGTAGCGCTTGCTTTGGCAGATGCGATAGCGGTAGCTCTTATAAAAAAGAGGAGCTTCAATGTAGAGGACTTTGCTCGCTTTCATCCGGGCGGAACTATTGGCAAGAAGCTACTTCTGACTGTTGACGATCTAATGCACACTGGCGAGTTCAATCCTATCGTAGGGAAGGATTCCAAATTAAAAGAGGTTATCTTAACTATGACTCAGAAGGGGTTGGGGTGTACCAACGTAATAGACGACAAAAACAATCTATGCGGTATAGTAACGGATGGTGATTTGCGCAGACTTCTAAGTCGAGACGATGATCTTTTCAATCTAACTGCTCAAGATTTTATGACGCCAAACCCGAAAACTATCAAAGCCGATATGCTTGCAGTAGCTGCACTTAACCTGATGGAAGAGAACAAAATCACTATGCTCCCTGTGGTCAACGACCAAAATTCGCCCATTGGTCTGCTCCATATGCACGATTTAATAAACGCTGGAGTAGTTGGTTAGGAGACAGGAACAACACATTAACGTGTCCTCTCAATTAAAACCTACCTTGAGCTGAAAAAATGGGCAGAGGAAAAATTCTCGACATTAATTGCAAATGTGGCTACAAACTTTTTCGCTACTATAAGCTCGGCAAAGGTAAGATAATCAAGTGTTTCGTCGACAGGATTGAAGAGGACTTTGTCGGTCTTCAAGGCTTGGATACATATGCCAAACCTCTCTGTCCTGAATGCAAAAAGGAGCTCGGCATCATCTTAATGATACGTGGAGCTCCTGCGCTAAAACTCAATCAAGGAACTATCCAGTCGGTCAGGATTTAAACACTGTAACACTCATTGAAGCATCACAGTGTCCAATCCATCCATGAATTTATTCCTTTTTATCGACCTCTTCTAAGAGTACTTCAACTGCCTTTATAATCTGCTGGTCATCATCTTTAATCAGCTGTTCAGGTGTAAGATCGACAAATATGTCAGGTGAAGCGCCTGTCCCTTCCATATTCACCCCCTCCAAGGTATACCAGCCTGAGCGTGGAAGTCTCATTGAAGAGCCGTCCATCAGTTCATAAGGTGTAGTTCCGATCACACCACCACTTGTTGGCACACCAATAACTTTACCAATCCCGAGCTGTTTAAATAGAATCGGGAAGATTTCAGCATCACTAAAGGAGCTTTCGTTAATAAGCAGTGTAGTCGGTTTTTGCCAAATAGTGGCCGGAGTGGCAAACATTTCATCGGGGTACCCTCGGGTCGTTGTATATGCACGTTGTTTTCTGGTCAATATATCTAACAACTCACTACTGATATTTCCCCCGCCGTTAAAGCGTACATCAATCACTATTCCTTCTTTATCGAAGTTTTCAGCAAACAGGTCTTCCTCAAACTTCTGTAAGCTCTCTTGGTCCATTCTATTGATATGCAAATATCCTAAGCGCCCGTTCGAAAGCTTGGTAACTAAGTCACGCCGTCCTTCGATCCAATCTTTATAGTACAGCATATAGTGCTCGTAAAAGGTAAGCCCTTTGATTTCGACCTCTTTAAGCTCTTGCTTAGTCTTGAACGTCATCTTTATTTTCTTATCTACTTTGTTAGTAAACAGCGGCTCGATCGAAGTATATTCATCAATTTCAACATCGTCGACTTTCAGGAGTAGGTCACCCTCTTTAATACCGTAAGTGGCGGCCAAAGTGGAGGTACGATAGACTTTTTTGACATAGATCCCTTGTTTGGCAGAGCGGCCATAGTCCAACACAATTCCAGGATAGGCGATCGGTTTAAAGCTTCTATTTCGTTGACGGGGGTAGAATCCTGTATGGGAGGCGTTCAGTTCACCGATCATCTCGTCGACTACATAAGAGAAGTATTCTGTAATATAGCTATAATCGAGGTAGGGGTAGTAGCGTCGATACATCTCATTCCAATCCTTCCCATGCATCTTATAATCATAAAAGAAGCGGCCGAACTCTACCCACAGTTCATCAAACACTGTCTTATTCAGCTCGATAGTATTATATTCATACTCAAAAGAGTTGGGGAGTAGCTCTAATTTACGCCCCGCTAAGCTCGCTTTATACGGTGTATCGTCGAGGGTCAGGTAGACTGTGTTCATCGGAATATTAAAGCTCCAGCTATATAAATCACCACTAAAGCCTATCATTTCTTCATCTTTTTTGCCATAATAGTCAATCTTACGGAAAGAGTATTTACTTCCCTCTCTATTCATATAGTACAAAGTTGAGTCATTTGGGGCATAGACGGGGTAGCTAAATCCTGAATGTTTACTAATAACAGTTAGTCGGTCTTTAATACCTTCAACAAGGATGTTTAGCTCCTCATCCTTCTTTTTCTCATCTTTTTTGTCTTTGGTTTGCTCATCATTCGTCTCACCTAAAATCTCATCCCAGTTATCCTTTTCGTTAACATAGTCAGCGATTGGTTGAAAATCGAGTCGAGCCACATCAGATCCATAGGTCATAAATAATGACTTGCCATCCTTTCCGAGCTGCAAGTTTCCAATATACCCGTAAGCATTTAAGAGTAAGGTATTTGTCTTCTTTTCAAAGTCGTATAGATAGAGGTGTGTAGTCCAAACTTTTGGGCGTCCCGTAACATAAAAGGCGTATCGTTGGTCTTTTGTGACCGCTATATAGTTACTCCACACGTCTATCCCAGGCTTAAACTCCTCCACCTTTTCTGTTTTAGGGTCAAAGAATGCAGCATTTCTTCTGGACTCCCCCTCTTCGTAATGAACTATGATTCGTTCTCCTTCTGTCTTATAAAAGCGAAGTATATATTTACCTTCAAACCATTTAACTTTTGAAATCTTTTCAGGCTCTTTAATGTTAAGTGAAAAAAGCTGATAATACCCTTGATCTCTTTTTGTAAAGTAAATGGTCTGACTATCAGGGAGGATCGTTATGTTACCAATCCCTTTCTTGTCGAAGGTAAGCTGTTTCACCTCGCCACCTTTTTCTGGGATTGCAAACAGGTCATATTTGTAGGAAAAAACTGCCAGTTTTCCGTCTTCTGAAACGGTTAACAGTTTAGCTCTATTCTTTATATTTTCGGTAACATCGTAATTACCTAAATAGTCTTGTTTAATCACTACCTCAATCTTTTCTGACTTCCCTGTATCGGGGTTATAGCGCCATATTTCATCGAATTTTTCAAAAACAATACGGTCATTCTGTCGTGCTATAGATAGGTCACGCACAGCCCAATCGGTAAAGAAGGTTAGCTGTTCTTGATTTTCAAAGTCATAATTCTTAGCTCTATAGAGCTGGAACAGGTTACCATCTGAGGAGCTATAATAGATATATGGATTTACATACGAGAAGATAGGATATCGCTCGGTCAACTCAGTATCGGTTAGTTTTTTAAACCGTTTACTCTTAATATCATATTCCCATAAATCACCCTTCATACTCCCTTTATAGGCAGGGCGTTCTGGCATCCCGTTACGATTAAATATAATCTTCTTATTATCGGGCGAAAGTGTACTAAAGTGATGCCCTATTGGACTGATCTCGGTAGGACGTTTCCCATCCAAATAGGCTATATAAGAACCGGTACCTGTACCATTTTCGTATCGAGTACCTAAAATTCTCTTACTGTCACTAAACCAGTCGCTCGCCGTAGAGATGTCACGGCTCAAAAGCTTAGCTTGTCCCCCTTCTGAAGGGATTAAGTAAACTCCGTAAAACCCTTCACGGTTGGAAGTAAAAGCAATCCATTTTCCGTCGGGTGAATAGATTGGATCGCGATCTACTCCGTCAGAGACGGTAATCCGTTTCGCTTCTCCCCCTTCGAAAGGTACTAACCATAAGTCGGTCATATAAGTAAAGCAAACTGTTTTCCCATCTGGCGAAATTGCCGGATCTTTCATAAATTTTGGTTCAACTGCGTTGAGTAAAACAATGCCAAATAATAGAATAGCAGTGACTAAATTTCTCATTAACTTCTTCCTTTTTCCTCTATATTATTCTATAATAGTTATCTCTGTTACAGGTCTAAGACCGAAATCACGTTCAATTGCAGTGGCTACTTTGTCAACCAAACTGAGCACATCGCTCGCCAGTGCGCCACCCTTATTGATAATAATATTGCCGTGATGTGGCGAAATCATCGCTCCATTAACAGACTCACCCTTCAGCCCTAAGTCATCAACTATTTTACCAATCGGAGCTCCAAGCTCTCGATGATTTTTAAACACAGAGCCGGCAGAAGGGTAGTCAAAATGTTTATATTTAGCCCGTTGTTTCTCCACCTCCTCAAAACAGGTATTCCATTCGGGGGAGCAGGATGACAATAAAGCTAATTTCTGGTTGTAAAAGAAATCATAAAAAGAAGGTAGGTTGACGATGCTATGCGAATCTATGGCAGACAGTCTTCTTAAAACGAGTTCAATCTCATCAGTTATCTCAATCACTTTTCTTAAGGAGATATAAGTCTCTAAGATCAGCCAATTTTTCTCTTGAAATATCGAGGTTTTATAGGCAAACTTTGAGTCGGCATTAGATATATACTGCACCCCTTGAGCAAGATTATCCAAATCTATAAAGCTTACCTTCTCTATGATTTGAGCCATCTCTTGTTCAAAGTAGCGGGCATTGATATATGTTGCAGCCCCTACGCTTCCGGGTAGCAGATAGGTAAACTTAAACTCGTCAATATCGGCAAGAGAGCCTATTATTGACAGGTATGAGATTGGAGTGCCACACAAGGCGATCAATGTATCATCTGCAAGTGTTAGTTTATTGAGTAGTTTTAAAGAGATATAACAGTGTTTTATAGAGGGATTATCAGGGAATAGCAGATTAGAGCCATAACCAAAAAAGATCGGCTTCAAACTCTGTTTCTCACAGTATTGAACAACCTTTAACAGCTCCTCCACATTTTTCGGTTCGGAGAAATGATGGGCTAAGCCACCTATTCTAAATGAAGAATGCTCATTTAGTTTTACCCCTTTGCGGATTAGTTTTCCCTCAATTCCTGTCATTAATCAATCTCTTCCTTGTCGATACTCATCGAGGTTCGTTTGATCGAGTAAGCACCAGTCTCCTCCCGCTCAATCAAGAAGAGTCCATCGAGTATGTCATACACACTGGCGCCTGTAAGTTTTTTTCGGATTGTAAGCAGGTTGCCGTTCAACTCAATATTTTTTATCACAGTCATAAGATCGATCTCTCTAACAGCCCCTTTTCTTTTTTTACTATAAAACCAATGTGGTTGAGTTTTGTAACAGTTTAAGCCTTTCTTTATTTCAGAGAGGTCAGATTCAGGCACCTCCAACAACAGTGTTTCTATATTGTATTTGGAGAGCGGAGGGAGCTTTTCCATTTCTACTGACTGAACAGTTTTCCATTCCCAATTCTTCAGTTTTTTATGCTGTAGGGCAGACATAATCTCCTCTTCTTTCATCGGAAACTCTAAATAGAAGTCCAAATATTCATTCTCACCTTCGACACCGACAGCAAGGGGTGGTCCATACTTAATTTTTGGATGACGATTAAACCCTTGAGTATAGGCTATGGGTAGTCTTGAGGCTCTTAGTAGTCGGTGAATCATTCTTAGGCTATCGAGGTGTGAGACAAAGCGTAACAGTCCAACTTTGGAGTAGGTAACTCTATAAGGGTACGTTTTAACATTCATCGGTTGCCGCTCGGGTATTTTCAGGTCAGGCAGTTTATCGTATGTAACGTAAGAGGGCTGAACCCCGTCATAGCATGCACCACAAGTCGAGCAAATATCAGTACGACAGTCGGGCGTAATCATTTCTTTTTCAGCAGTCTCCACCTCTTTGATCAAGAAGTCACGCTCAATCCCGATATCGATATGATCCCAAGGTAGTTTTGCTGTAAACGGAATTTGTTGACGGTAGTTATCCAAATCAATACTCAACTGTTGGGCAGCCTCTTTCCAGATTCCAAAATCGAAGAATTCATCCCATCCGTCAAACATAGCCCCTTTTTCGTAAGCGAGCTCTATCAACTCGCCAACCTCTCTACCACCTCTATTTAACACACATTCTAACATAGAGTTATCGACGTCGTGATACTTCACCTTAATTCTTTTATATTTATGCAGTCCATTCTTCACAATATGAATACGCTTCAGAAGTTCCTCTTTGGGTAGCATCTCTATCCATTGAAAAGGGGTGTGTGGTTTAGGAATGAAAGGTGAGAGCGTAATGTTTATCTGGAGTCTATTATTTTCAAATTGAGCAATTTTTTTGACGAGTTCGACTATCTCTTCAACATCTTCGATAGTTTCAAATGGTAGCCCGATAATAAAGTAAAGTTTCACAACTCTCCAATTATTTTCTACTGCCAGTTTAAGTAGGTCAAAGATATGTTGTTCTGTAATATCTTTGTTAATAATGTCTCTCAATCTTTGTGAGCCAGCTTCTGGGGCTATAGTAATTCCGTTTTGTCTAAACGCACGCATAAGTTTTAGTATCGTTTCATCAACAGAGTCTGCCCTTAACGATGGCAAGGATAGGTCTGTCTGAAAGTCTTTTAGCTGAGAGACTATTTCGATCAGGAGTGGCTTTATACAGGAGTAGTCGCTAGACGACAGAGACAGGAGTGCAGTCTCTTCCCAGCCATTCTCTTTAACCTCTTTGATTAGGTTTTCCACAATACTTTCAACACTTCTTTCACGCACGGGACGGTAAAAGTACCCAGCGAAGCAGAATCTACAACCTCTACTACACCCTCTCATAATCTCCGAGATGTAACGATCGTGAGTAGCCTGCTGCCAGGAAATCAACTGATTTTGATAGGTAACGTTGTCACCAAAATTTAAATATTTTCTACTAACAAATGTCTGGCTCGATTTTGAGGAGTTTCTCTCCTCATCAGTTACAAGGAGTGACGGAATATAAACGCCAGGTATATCTTTAAGGGAGTGTAGCAACTCTTCCCGCTTAAGCCCCTTTTGCTTACCGATTTTAATCAGCTCTTTAAGTTCAACGATACCCTCTTCTGCCTCACCGATAAAGAACAGATCGAAAAACAGTGCTAATCCTTCGGGGTATGCGGCACAAGGTCCACCAGCTATTACTAACGGCTCATCTTCTCCACGTTCTTCAGCCCGTATAGTTATCTGGGCAAGGTCAAGAATATAGAGAATATTTGTATAGGTAAGCTCAGTTTGCAGAGTGAAACCGATAACATCGTAGTCAAGCAACTTAACTCTATTCTCATAAGAAAAGAGGGGAATATTGTTCTCCTTAAGCAGAGAACCAAAGTCGTCCCACGGAGCGTAAACCCTGTCAGCAGTAGCGTCTGGTTGATTATTGATTATTGAGTAAAGTATTTTCACTCCAAGGTGAGAAAAGCCAACTTCATAAACATCTGGGAAGGCGAAGCAAAAGTTTACTTTCTCTTCGGTCGGCTCGTTATAGGAGCTGTTAAGCTCGTTATTGATATAGCGTGATGGTTTTGTCACACTCTGCAGTAATGACGTAAAATCTATCTGTTTATATTTCAACAATACTCCTCGTTAATTAAGTGTTTTGTAAGCTTATATGGGGGCTGAATGTAAGTAGTTTACGATTCAGTTATATATTTACGAAACAGGTCTTTATCGCCCGCTTCATCACTCTTGATGTCTAAATATTCTTTTGCATAATCTTTATAAATAAAGAGTTGCTTCGATTCAGCTATCTCAGATTCAACAACCTCGATAACTTCTGGCTCAACTTCCACCTCTGTTCGAGCTTCTACTTGTTTTTGAGCAACATTAACAACTTCTACAGCTTCAGCGTCTGTAGTGATATTTTCTTTAGGTTGCTCAAATTGCTCTTCGGTTTCTCTCTGCTCTATCGGAGCAGGAAGAACCTCTCTTTTTTTATAGAGCTTAGTCACCGTTACGATCAAAATAATAGTTAGGATAACGAGCGCAATGATAAAGAATATATTTTTATGGATGAGTATTGTTGGCGGTTTCAGGATCTCTTCTGGTTGCTGATGTCTCGTATTTTTCTTAATCGGAGTCTGCTCCAACAGCTCTCTAATTGCACTATCCGAATAGTCTAACGCTTTAGCGTAGGTAGTGAGCAGCATTTTTGAGTAACCAGCTCCACCGAGGTCTGAGAGTTCACCATTTTCTATAGTGTTGATCACGCTTGGGTGAATCTTAGTAGTCTTGCAAAGATCCTCTATCGACAGCCCTTTTTCTTTTCTTTTGTTCTGTAAAACTTTACCAGTACTCTCCATTTTACCTCATATTTTTAGCAATTACGATCCCGAGCGCTATCCCAGCTCCGTTATAGATCATATCAGGCCAACTAAACTTAGTCTTTTTTACATACTTATCGCTAACCTCTTTCCCAGTACCTATTAATGCAGTGATACTCACGGAATAGATAACGCTATTGGTATCATTTTGCTTCAAAGCTTCTCGGCTCCACTCGTAATTCCAGTAAGTTAGCGTAGTGCTAATAGCCATGTGTGCTATCTTATCTTTACTGAAATATTTGCCGCAAGCGTACATTTTATTACCAACCCCTAAAGCGAAAAAGAGGGTTAAAACAATCGCTACCTTATAAATCTTGCTCATAATAGACCTCTCCATCAGAGACGATTCTAACTTCACCTGAAAGATGACAATCAGAACCTTCCACTTTTAGAACTACACTCACTGAACCGCCCGGATAGACTATTTCAACCTCACGCTCAAGAATACCAAGTGTAAAACCGGCATACGCTATAGCACAAGCACCGGTGCCACACGCTTGAGTCTCACCTGAACCGAGCTCCCATACTCTCGCTTTGACCCTTTTACTATCCTCAACGGCTACAAATTCAATATTAGCTCCCTCTTTGAAGTAAGGGGCTCCATTAATTTTCTCGCTGATGCTCTTTATGTCGATAGAGGGTAATTCAAAACAATCGTGGTTTTGATGCTTATCAAAGAGAACGAAATGTGGATTGCCTACACTCACAGGCACCCCTTTCCACCCTTCTACATCAACTAAACTTTCGTCATTTTTACTTGTTTGACTATCACTGCGCAGCTTTTCCACTCCACTCAACACAACTGTTGTATGGTAACTCAAAGCCTTGTCAGCTATATAGCTTTCAAAGATGCCAGCTTTCGTTTTAATTCTATACCTATCTTTCCTAATCTTTTTTCTATTGTAGAGATAAGCGGTGATAGAGCGCAAAGCAGAACCACAATTCATTGCCTCAGAGCCATCACTATTCCAGATTCTCATCAAAACGTCAGCCTCTTTATCTTCAAACAGGCAGACTAAACCATCTGAACCGATCCCAATATTCTGATCGGAAACAAAAATGGCAAACTTATTAAGATCGAGCTCTACAGGGAGGTCGTGTCCAGTGAAGTCACAATAGATATAGTTATTCCCTTGCGCCTGCATTTTGGTGTAAGGGATCCGGAACACTCTTTTACCCATTTTATCAACCCTCTGTTAGGCTTTTAGAGAAGCTCTGAAAAGATGTCTTGAAACTCAAAGACACCCTCTCTATCTTTGATCCATTGAGCCGCTTTTAAAGCGCCGATAGCAAACCCTTCTCGGTTACGAGCGGTATGTTTAACTTCGATTGTATCGAAAGGTGAATCGAAACCAAAAACATGAGTCCCTGGGAAATTACCACCTCTAACGCTGGCGAAATGTAGCTCACTCTCCTCAATTTTACGGTCTAATTTGTCATAAACTACACTCTTTTTATTGGGGAAATTACCTCGCAATATCTCAGCCAAATCCTTAGCCGTACCTGAAGGGCTATCCACCTTATGTCGATGGTGTAGCTCGTAACCAAAAACGTCATATACACCCAAAGGGCCAACGAGACGACTCGCCTTTTCAGCGAACAGGAAAAACAGATTCATCCCGATTGAAAAGTTACTTGCGTAGATAAGCCCTGTTTTTTTGAGTCGTATCATGTTCTCAACGTTACTGAGATCATTGAACCAGCCGGTCGTTCCAACTACAATATTCTTCCCAGCTGATGAGATGTGATCGATGTTAGCAACTACCTCTGAAGGGGCAGTAAAATCAATACATACATCGACATCTCTGAGCGTTTCAACGTTAATATCTTCGTCGTACTCAGGCATGTTTGGATCGAATATTTTGACCACTTTACAATCGGCTTGAGGGGCAAGCTGTTCTAACATCCTCCCCATCTGACCGTAACCTAAAAGGGCTATTTTAAGCATTCTACTACTTCTCTCCCAAGGCGATTAAAAGTTCCTTTACCCACTCAGCGCCAACTTCTAAGTCGGCCACTTTTATGTATTCATCAACGGTATGTACGTTAGCCATACCGGTACCGATAACCAATGATTTGATACCGTTTTGAATTAGAATATTGGCGTCGCTCCCTCCACCGCCACGGTAAATATCGACCGGTAGACCCACTTTTTTAGTGGTCGCAACAGCTATTTGGACAAGTTCGTCAGACTCTTCTATATAGAATGAAGGGTAACTGTTTTCAGCTTTAATCTCAACAGTGGCAACAGGGTCTATCGCATTATATTTCTCTTTGACCCCTCTAACAACTGAACACATCTCTTCGGTCAATTTCTCTAATTTTTGCATCGAGTGAGAACGAACCTCACCCTCGACCAAAACTGAATCTGGCACTATGTTTGTAGCCTCTCCGCCATTTATAATTCCGATATTACAGGTAGTCTCTTCGTCGATACGTCCGAGCGGCATATTAGCGATAGCTTCCGAGGCCATTCTAATGGCGTTTATCCCTTTTTCTGGCTCCACACCAGCGTGTGCCTTTTTACCTTTGAAATGGAAATAAAGAGAGTTTTGTGAAGGGGAACCGTTCATTATAGACCCCACCTTGCTCGTATCAAAGGTGAAACATCTTTTAGCCTTGAGTAATGAGTAATCACAAAATCTCGAGCCACAAAGTCCTATCTCCTCAGAGATTGTAAATAAAATTTCGATCGGTGGATACGGTTTACCACTATCCATCGCCCCTTTGATACCGTATAATATCTCAGCTATTCCCGACTTATCGTCAGCACCAAGTATCGTCGTCCCATCACTTCTGATGACACCATCTTTAATTATAGGTTTTATTCCGTTGCCAGGTACAACCGTGTCTAAATGCGCACAAAGTAGTACCGGCTCGACGTCGGCAGTACCCTTAAAGTAAGCGATCAGGTTACCACAATCTCCACCAGTCTGTTTGTTTGCACTATCGAATATAACCTCCGCCCCCAACTGTTTGAGGTCGGTCATGATTTTAGTAGCTACTGCTAACTCGCTTTTTGATTCACTGTCTATCTTAACTAATGAAATGAAGTAATCAATTATTGAATGATCCATTTGACATCCTTAACATTTATTTTGTTGAATGTCACTCTTTGATAACTGAAAGCAATTGTCAACTAAAAAACCTGAACGGTATACCCGACACCATTCCCCAGCCATTTGTAGGGGTCTGGGCTTGCTCTGTCTGCAATCATCAGAAAATTCAACCCCACCAACACATTCTTCAGGATTCACACAGTCGTCAAAATCCCAAATGTTTAATAGGCGGATTTCGTAGGGACTGGGCTTGCTCTGTCCGAAATCATCAGAAAGTCAATTAAAGTTGTGAAGTTAGAAAAAATCTCACGCAGATCTCGGAGATCTCACAGATTAAAAAGATTAAAAGATTAAGGATAAGGTATTTGGTATCGAAACATTAAACGGTTACACCTGACATATAACGCTAATTGGAATTTGTAGGGACTGGGCTTGCTCTGTCCGAAATCATCAGAAAGTCAACACCACCACCAAATTCTTCAGGATTCACACAGTCGTCAAAATCCCAAATGTTTAATAGGCGGATTTCGTAGGGACTGGGCTTGCTCTGTCCGAAATCATCAAAAAATCAATTAAAGTTGCGAAGTAAAAAAGAGTCTCACGCAGATCTCGGAGATCTCACAGATTAAAAAGATTAAAAGATTAAGGATATGGTATTTGATATCGAGCATTAAACGGTTACATCTGACATATAACGCTAATTCGACTCGTAGGGTCCGGGCTTGCTCTGTCCGCAATCATCAGAAAATCAACACTACCACCAAATTCTTCAGGATTCACACAGTCGTCAAAATCCCAAATGTTTAATAGGCGGATTTCGTAGGGACTGGGCTTGCTCTGTCCGTAATCATCAAAAAATCAATTAAAGTTGTGAAGTAAAAGAGTATCACGCAGATCTCGGAGATCTCACAGATTAAAAAGATTAAAAGATTAAGGATATGGTATTTGATATCGAAACATTAAACGGTTACACCTGACATATAACGCTAATTGGACTCGTAGGGTCCGGGCTTGCTCTGTCCGTAATCATCAAAAAATCAATTAAAGTTGTGAAGTTAGAAAAAATATCACGCAGATCTCGGAGATCTCACAGATTAAAAAGATTAAAAGATTAAGGACAAGGTATTTGATATCGAAACATTAAACGGTTACACCTGACATATAACGCTAATTGGACTCGTAGGGTCCGGGCTTGCTCTGTCCGCAATCATCAGAAAGTCAATTCGAGTTGTGAAGTAAAAGAGTATCACGCAGATCTCGGAGATCTCACAGATTAAAAAGATTAAAAGATTAAGGATATGGTATTTGGTATCGAAACATTAAACGGTTACACCTGACATATAACGCTAATTGGAATTTGTAGGGACTGGGCTTGCTCTGTCCGAAATCATCAGAAAATCAATTAAAAACCCGCCCTTTTTCACTACACAACTACACAACTACATAACTACACAACACTTAACCCTCTTCCATCTTAACGGCATATATGGGGAATCCCCGTAG
The DNA here is from genome assembly GCA_020532365.1 of Candidatus Cloacimonadota bacterium. GTDB lineage: Bacteria > Cloacimonadota > Cloacimonadia > Cloacimonadales > JAJBBL01 > JAJBBL01. The sequence continues at coordinate 15,896 of JAJBBL010000229.1, forward strand.
CCGGCCCTAACCCGCCTACGGGAATACTGCATACTTTCCCCTTAGGTGAGGGTGTTTTACTGATGGGTTTAGGGGATGTATCTTTGGTTACCGTAGAGGTACCATTTTCCATTTTCGCGGATGAAATAAGAGAGGTCACCGTACTCATCTGACGGTTCGTCACTCACTATTTCCCGGTCACCCGATTTAAGGGTCATCTTCATTTTAACGGTAGCATAAATGTAGCTTATCTTTATCTCACGCTGCTCTAATTTCAACCTGCTATAATTAACCGTTCTAATCTGCCAGATCATCTCAATATCTCGAGCGTAATTTCCGTTGTGCAAAAATTCGGGATGCACATATTGGACAATCTGCTCGGGGTTGTATAGCAAGACACCGTTTTCAATGTCATCAAGTATCTCGTTGATTTGATATACATCGACCTGGTTAGCATCGGAGAGCCTACAGCTTGAAAAGCTAAACAGAGCAAGGAGAAAAAGCAGACCTATCAGCCAATATTTCCAGCTCAAAGTATGATTCTTCCTAATCATTATACACCCCCTTTTTAAGTTTGTCCAATCTGATCCATAGATTAAACTTTTTTGAATGGAGTCAATCAAAAATATTTAGCGGCTGCTAAACTTATATACCGTAAGCTTTAAGAACGAAATCTGAAGCGAGTTGACATCGCTCCACCTCACTTGCCGCTGAAAGGCAAGCTAAAGCGCTGGAAAATGTGCAGCCGGTACCGTGTCCATAAGGGAATTGAGCTCGTTTTCTATGGATAGTCACCATCTCGTTCGGTGCGATATAATATTCATTGAAAGTGCCGCTTTCGTTCAACAAATGCCCACCGGTAAGGTAGATTGTAATACCGTATTGTTTTGTTATTTCTTGGGCGGCTTGCATTGTCTCTTCAAACGTGCTATTTTCCTTATCTAAAATCAACTGTAGCTCTCCGTAATTAGGGGTGATTATATCGATTGAGGGGAGAATATTTTCGACTATTTTTCGGACGTCACTTTTATTGATAAAGTCTACCCCTTCTGTAGGAGCAAACACAGGGTCCCATACGGTATAAGCATCTTTTAGATATGGTAGATAGTCGCTGATTATTAGGGCATTTTCAACACTTCCCAACGCCCCGATTTTAACCCTTTTTATTGGGAAAGTTATGGCTATATCTAAATGTTGGCGTAAGATATGATGGTCGACGGGGTAGTTAGCAAACACACGTTCATCGTTTTGAACGGTCAGCGCTGTAACTACCCCAATCGTGTTATAATCGAGGTAAGAGGCGATCTTAATGTCTTTATAGACGCCCGCTTCACCGGTGGGGTCAGTCGCTGCAATGGAAAGGAAGTAATCCTCGGTTTTTCGGACGCCGAACGGTTTTGAATCGCTCATAACTCGTTACTCCATTATTATTGAATGTTTGTAATCAAAGCCTCTTTCAAAGGCTTATCGATAAGCTGTTTCAACTCTTGAGCCGAATCATAAGGTGAATCTGCCGAACATATTGCCGAAACTACGGCAATAATATCAGCACCCGCTTCAACTATCTGAGTGATATTTTGACGATTTATCCCACCTATAGCCACTATCGGATGCCTTGAAATACTACGCACTTTTCTCAACCGCTCTATCCCCCACTCTGTTATCGTGTCGGGCTTTGTCGGGGTTGAATAGATTGGGCTTAACGCTATATAATCGACGTCAAACTCTTCTGCCTCGACTACTTGCTCAAAGCTTTCGACCGATAAGCCGATAATTTTATCTGCCCCTAACAGACGACGCGCATCAGAATAGGGCATATCGCTCTGACCTAAATGCACACCATCAGCAGAAGAGGCGAGAGCAACGTCAATCCGGTCGTTGATAATTAGCGGAACGTTAAACGGTTCTAACAGAGCTTTAATGCTTTTTGCCATTGCAACGAAGTCGCGTGTATTGAGCCCTTTCTCTCTTAATTGGACGATATTCACTCCACCTTTGACACTCTGATAAACGATCTCATCTAAG
>JAJBBL010000064.1 GCA_020532365.1 Candidatus Cloacimonadota bacterium
TATCAAGCTACCGACACTAACTACTTTATAGAAAGTATTGAAATACAGGGAAATAAAGAGTACCGATCCGATAAAATAGAGCTCTCCCTTTATGATGGAGCATCTCTACTATATAGGACTAATGAACTTTCGATTAACAATGATTCAACTATCTTTCAGCTGCCCGAAATACCACTTACAAACAGTCTTTTCCTTACTGTAAAGAATGTCGATGATAAACCCCTCTCAATCTACCGTGAAAACCTTACACACCTCCAAGTTACATCAAATAGAACCTATATCTACTACTCTGAATGGCAACCGCTTCAAGGGAAAGATTTAGCTGTTAAATTACTCTTAAGAAAAAGGTAAACAGCTTCCCACTAATATTGAGTTACAGAGTCAGAACTCACTTTTTTCTTTACAGAAAGGCAAACTATGAACTTGTGTAATGTGATAAGACATATTTAGAGAGGAAACGATGTCTAAAAGCAAAAACATTCTATTAGCAGTTACTGGTGGCATTGCAGCATACAAAGCTATCGATCTGGCAAGTCGATTGGTTAAAGGAGGGTATAACATTAATGTGCTGATGACCGATAATGCACAGCACTTTGTTAACCCGCTGTCATTTAGCTCTATTATAGATAAACCGGTGGTGACTGAACTGTTTAATCAAGAATCACCTATCGAGCATATTACTCTGGCAGATTGGGCTGATTTGACTGTCATCGCCCCGGCTACTGCCAACATTATAGGCAAAATAGCCTCTGGTATAGCCGATGAACTACTATCTACCACAGTTATGGCTACCACTACGCCAGTACTTCTTATCCCTGCTATGAACACTAATATGTACACCAACCCGATAGTGCAGTCTAACCTTAAGAAGCTTCATAACTTTGGCTATAAGATCCTGCCCCCTGCCTCTGGAAGACTTGCCTGTGGTACTTATGGTGAAGGGCGCTATCCCGATAATGAGGAGATTCTGTTCGCTATCAAGTCATTCCTTACCCACCAACAGCGTGATTTAGAAGGGAAAAAGGTTCTTGTAACACTCGGCTCTTGCCGTGAATATCTCGACCCTATGCGCTATATCTCAAACGTCTCATCGGGTAAAATGGGTTTGGCTATTGCAAGGAGCGCATACTTTAGAGGTGCTGAAGTAACAGTCGTAGCGGGTAAAATAACTGAAAAGCTACCCCATTACCTTAATGCTGTAGAAGTTACAACTTCTGCAGAGATGGCAGAACAGGTGTTCAAACACTCTGATGCAATGGATATCATTGTGATGAATGCAGCAGTAACTGACTTTCAGCCCATTCAAGAAGAGAGGGATAAAATTAAAAAGGAAAGCCTCTCTGACACAATAGAGCTTGCCTTCAAGCCGACCACTGACATACTTAAGGAGCTGGGTAATCGTAAAAAGAAAGACCAAATACTGATCGGCTTTGCAGCTGAAACTCAAAATATTGAAGAGAACGCTCGCAAGAAATTAGTTGGTAAAAAAGCCGATATGATCGTCGCAAATCATATCAATACCGCTGGACAAAACAACACCGAAATGCTGCTCGTCACTACAAACAAGGCAGAGCCAGTTAGCGGTAGCAAACTTGATGCAGCCCACAAAATGTGGGACTTTATCGGACGAAATGAGCTATGACTAATTTAATTATCATCACAGGCGCCAATGGTAACGTAGGGTTCTCCTTAGCAGAACGCTTAGTCAAAGAGAATAAAAAACTGTTGCTCCTTTACCATAAGAACTCTGAAAAGATAGAAAAGCTCTCAAATGAATATCCAGAGTTGATTACTACTCTATCGACCGATATTTCAGACTATGAAAAGTTAAAGCAGGACTTATCCCCTCTCATTGGCAATAATTGTAATCCGGTTGCATTAGTTCATACAGCTGCAATGAGAAGTATAGACGCTAAAGAACTGTCCGAGTCTGACCCTCTAATCTGGCAAAAGGTTGTTCAGGTAAACCTTGTAGGGACGTATAATGTTTTACGCATCGTGCTACCCTTTATGATCGAGAGAAATAAGACAATAAAACAGAGCCGCCACATAGTTTTGTTTGGTTCAAACGTAAGTAGAACCGGCTTACCTAATGGCACTGCCTATTCGGCAGCTAAGTCGGCTATAGCCAATCTCTCTTTGTCTTTGGCTAATGAAATTGGAAAACATCAAATCCTGATCAATACTGTTTCTCCTGGCCCTATCGTTATAGATGCATCTCACTTTTCACCTGAGTATCGTAAATTTAGAGAGGATTACTACGCTGTTATGCTTAAGAAAACACCGTTGCAACGCCTTGCTATACCAGAAGATGTCGTTAACCTAACATATTTTCTCATCTCTGAGCAGAATAGCTTTGTCACCGGAGAGGACTTCTTTATTACAGGGGGGAAACTCTGATACGTCACACCGTTAAGTGGCTCTTTTTACTCGCCATTTTTGCCAACATCTCGCACCTTGTTGGCTTCCAATCAGGCGAGAAACTAACTTTTGACATCAAGTATGGAGTAATCACCGCTGGCCAAGCTACCTTAGAGGTAAAAGAAATTCACTTCCAAGACCAGTATCCAGCCTACCAGATAACATCCACTGCAAAGACTAACAGTTTTTTCGATAGAATATTCAAAGTGCGTGACAATATTGAGTCCATTCTCGATAAAAAGCTAATGGTCTCTCGAAGATTCACTAAGCGACTCAATGAAGGAAGATACCGTCAACATCGCATCCATTTTTACTATCCCGATCAAAATTTTACGGTCTATTCACGCTATGACTTCAATAAAGAAAAGTCCGATGAAAAGCAAATGACAATACCTGATGAGACACAAGATATACTATCTGCTTTTTATTGGCTGAGAACTCAAAAACTGGCTCCAAATCAGCAGTATTACGTGAATGTCACCGCTGATGGACGGAATACTAATACAGAAATTCTGATACACCCACCTGAAATACTAAACACGATATTTGGTAAGACCGAGTGTCTTAAAGTCGAGCCTAAACTTAAAGGTGAAGCTATATTTAAACAGACGGGTGACATCTTTATTTGGCTAACTAACGATGAAAACCGTATCCCGGTAAAGCTGGAAAGTAAAATTATCTTTGGCAACTTTTCAGCCAACCTAATTAAGGTGGAAAATGCCACTGACTAACCGAAGCTCTTATAACTATCATTTACCTCATAACTTAATCGCTCAGTTCCCCACTGAAAAGAGGGATAACTGTCGATTAATGTATCTCAACAGAAATAATGGAACGATTGTTCACCATCAAGCTTTTGCCGATATAATAGACTACCTTAAACCTGATGATGTGTTGGTGCTAAACTCCTCTAAGGTCATCCCAGCTCGACTCTTTGGTAAAAAAGACACAGGAGCCTCAGTTGAGACACTTCTTCTTAGAAATATATCTGGTAATGACTGGGAGTGCTTAGTAAGACCTGGCAACAAGCTGAAGGTTGGAGCGAAAGCAATCTTCTCTGAAGAGCTTAGCGGTGAAATAATCGAACATCTGGAAGGTGGTTTGCGGATAGTTAGGTTTGAATATGTGGGCGACTTATGGTCGATTCTTGACCGGATAGGAACTATGCCCCTCCCCCCTTACATTAAAAGGGAAACTATCCCCTCTGATAACAATAACTACCAAACTATCTATGCAGATCAACTGGGTTCAGCTGCGGCTCCTACTGCCGGGTTACACTTCTCAGAAGAGCTACTTTCTCGAATAGAACTGATGGGGACCACTATAGTCAAAATAGTCCTTCACATTGGGTTAGACACCTTTAAGCCTATGAGCGTTGACAACATTCTCGACCATAAGATGCACAGTGAACTTTGCTCCATCACCCCCGATACTGCAAACACGATCAATCAAGCTAAGTTAGAGAAGAGAAGAATAATAGCGGTAGGAACGACTACCACTCGTGCTTTAGAGAGTTTTGCTATAGAAAATAGTGAGTCAAATAACCCTCAATATTTGTTAGAGCCTGGTTCAAAGTGGTCTGATATCTTTATCTATCCCGGTTACAACTTCAAAGTAACTGACGGGATGATAACAAACTTTCACTTACCAGAGTCCACTCTTCTGATGATGATTTCGGCCTTTGCCGGCTATGACAATATTAGAGAAGCGTATCAACAGGCAGTAGTTCAACAGTATAGATTCTTTAGCTATGGGGATGCGATGGTGATTCTATGAGTGATATACCATTCTTTGATCAAGTTATAAGGTTCAACTCGCTGCAGAGCACTCATACCCAAGCTCGGAAGCTTATCTTTTCGAGAGAGGTGAAGGGAAACTTTCTGGTCATAGCTAACTCTCAGAGCTCTGGTGCCGGACGTAAGGATAGCCCTTGGCATTCACCTGCTGGGGGTCTGTGGTTCACTGCAGGTTTTTACAATCTCCCTCTAAGGAGTAGCCTCACTATCTATTTGGCAGTAATCATCACAAAGGCTTTTGAAACTCTTTATCCTGAGCTCAGCGGTAAAATAAAAATTAAATGGCCTAACGACCTATATATTAACGATAAAAAGTTCTGTGGTATCCTCACCACCTCTTTCCCTGACCAGCAGTATATTATCTCAGGGATAGGGCTTAACACTAATGTTACAGAGTTTCCCGAACACTTAAAAGAGAGAGCTACTTCACTCTCACTTGCTCTCTATAAAGAATTGGATAACAACCTTGTTCTAAACACTATTTTCGATATTTTCGCGCAAGAGCTCCCTGATTATTTAGAAAACGAGTTGACCAATCAGCTAAGCTACTATAAAAACAACTCTTATCTTTATGGTAGAGAGATAATTTTAGGGACTGAGTTCGAGAAATACACAGGTTTAGTGAAGGGAATAAACCGCAGAGGCGCTCTTTTACTTCAGTTAGACAATGAATCTATCCAGCCCTTTTACAGCGGCTCTATCCTCGAAATCAAGTAATACCTACACCCTTCTAACCCTTTACACATAGGCCTTTCAGCCTCTCCTTAATTTATTTTCACGACACGCAATAAAACTACTTGCCAATATTTTCCTGCTAAATAATTGGATACATCTTGCTATTCGAAACTCATCTCTCGGGATCCTCTTTCTGGCAAGATTCAAAGGTACAAATTAACTGAAAGAAGGACTAAATTGATATAATTCAGCCCAAACAAGGAGAGGTGTATGAACCGTTCTATTACATTAAAAATTCTCAACGTATTACATGATTCATAGCGTCGATCGGAGTATCAATGAAGATTGGCTTAACCTATGACTTACGTGATGACTATCTAAAAGAAGGATTTACAGAGGAAGAGACTCTTGAGATGGACAGTGTTACCACTGTCGAAGCTCTTGCGGACACAATAATAAGCTTAGGGTATGAAGTAGAGAAAATTGGAAACATAAAAAGCCTAATCAAGCTTATCGCTAATGGAGCAAGATGGGATCTTGTATTTAACATAGCTGAAGGGGTTTATGGTATGGGGCGTGAATCCCAGATACCTGCCATACTCGATGCTTATCAAATACCTTATACTTTTTCAGACACTGTAGTCTTAGCCGTTTCTATACAAAAGGCGTTAACAAAACGTATCGTTAGCGATATAGGGGTAGTCACTTCTCCTTTTGTAAGTGTTAAGAGTATAGATGACATCAGTAAAGTAAAGCTCCCGTTCCCCCTCTTTGCTAAGCCGATTGCTGAAGGAACAAGTAGAGGTATTTCTAATAAGTCTATCATTAACAATAAAACTGAGCTAAAGGAAGTGTGTCTCGAATTATTACACAAGTTTAATCAACCTGTTTTAGTAGAACACTATTTACCCGGCCGAGAGTTTACGGTCGGCGTGCTTGGCACAGGGATAAATTCCAAGGTAATTAGTGCTATGGAGATCATTGTTAAACCACATAGTGATGTCGAGGTGTATGGATTTGAGGCTAAAGAGAATTGTGAAGATTTCATAGAGTATCGGCTTGTCGACTCCAACTTACTGGAGAGTTTATCCAAAATGGCTCTTACTGTTCATAAAGGGCTTAATTGTAGAGATGCGTCTCGAATTGATGTCAAAGAGGATGAGTATGGAGAGCTGCACTTTTTAGAAATCAACCCTCTTGCTGGTCTACACCCCACCCATTCTGATTTACCTATAATGTGCTCTATGGTCGGCGTTTCGTATCTTGAGCTCATTAACAGAATAATCGAGTCAGCAAGTGAGAGAATTAACAAGCGTAGTGTTTATCCTGGCTTGTGAACTATGTTAAAAAACTAAGAGGATAACTGGTTAGTGATTATGCCATCCAGTTTTGAGCTACCGCTTTCCCTTTCTCCTCATTAACAGTTTGCAATAGGATGCCGCCCACTATAAAGAAAACTAAAACTGATAGAATAGACCATCTTTGTGATCCAGTAATGCGGGCTATTTCACCATAGACGAGAGGGCCAAATATCGACGCAAGCTTACCCGTTAACGCATAGAAACCAAAGAACTCGGTCATTTTTGACGTTGGAGTCAGCTGCGCAAGCATAGTCCGACTACTCGATTGGCTGGAGCCGATAGCGATACCTGCAAGCAGACCTACAAGATAATACTCTTTTATTGACCTTGCAAAGAAAGCCCAGATGACTACTGCAGTCCAAATGAGTAGGGTATATGTAATGGTCTTTTTACTCCCTATCCTGTCGATTATGTAGCCAAAAAGAAGTGCGCCCACAATAGAGGTGAGCTGAGCGAAAATGAAATAAATTATTAACTGTTCTGTAGTCATTCCAAACCGAGCTGCTCCGTATATCGCAGCAAAGCTAATGACTACGACGATCCCATCATTATAAATAAAATAGCTTATTATGAAGCGAAGTAGTTCCTTAAACTTCTTAATATTACGCCAAGAGTAGGCGATTCTATTGAGCGCAACTTTAAGATAATTAGTCCTCTTTGAGGGTCGGCTGAACTCCGAGAGCCAGACAAAAGTAAAGATTGAGAAAACTGCAAAGAACAGACCAATTGCCGGGAATACTAAACGGGTATCAATTTTAATCAACCAGAGTGATAAAAAGAGTGACGCCAGCCCACCTACATATCCAACACCCCAGCCCCAACCCGACACCTTACCCATATTTTCACGCGTAGACACCTCTGATAGAAACGAGTTGTAAAACACGTTAGCACTGTTATATCCAAAGTTTGCTATGATAAAAAACAGCATCCCTTTGACAATATGTCCAGCGGTTACAAAATAGAGTAGGCTTGTAAAAATTACCGTTAGATAGGTGTTGATAAACAGAAATTTCTTTTTTGAGCGGGAGTAATCTGCAATAGCACCAAAGATAGGGGCTGACAGCCCTACTAAAAGCATAGAGATACTGACCGCTCTCCCCCATAGCGCCGTACCAAGCTCTTGTGAGCCTACTACGACTTCTCTAAAGTACACGCTGTATACAACCGTGACTATAATTGTCGTAAACGATGAATTGGCAAAGTCATACATCACCCAGCCAATTGTGCCTTTATTAGCTTTCATCTCTTATATTTGGATTTCCAATCCTATTCTCAAGATCTATGAACGAGAGATTAAGTGCTTTATACGGAGCTGGTGAAGGGGTAGCGACAAATATTTGGTTCCCCATCCCTAATGAGTCGATTATGCATTTAGTACGCTGCTCATCCAAATCGGAGAGGACATCATCAAAGATTAAAATAGCTTCCTCTTTATCATTCTTTGAGAGCAGATTAGCCATTCCCAACTTGATTGCAATAGCAAAACATCTCTTTTGTCCAAACGACCCAAACCTATTGATATTCTGATCATTGAGGGTAAAATTATAGTCATCTAAATGTGGCCCAATCATAGTTCTTTGATAAAGCTTTTCCTCACGCTCCACTCTTCGCAGTTCGGAAGCAAATACTTCTTTAAGCTCACTTTCCTTACGCATCTTGAAAGAAAATTGATATTCTATAGCGACATCTTCTTGTGAATAACCTATTTTAGCGTAATGCTTTTTCAATTCGGTATTAAGCTTCTTTATATACTCTAAACGGGCATTAGTTATGTCTGCTGCACACTCGATGAGTCGGCTATCCCACACTTTTTTCTCAGCTTGAGCATAGTCGGTTTTCAGAAGTGCGTTACGGTGTTTCAGTATTTGAGAATAATCTTTATACCGCTCTAAGTAGCGCAAGTTACTTTGAGATATAGCCAGGTCAAAGAATTGCCTACGTCTTTTAGGGCTCCCTTCGATAAGGTTAATATCATCGTGGGAGAAGTAGACAATTTTCAGATATTTATAGAGGTCACTGACCCGTTGCAATCTTTGATTGTTTACTTTTATAAGTTTACGAGCTTTATTGTCAAAAGATGCTTCAAAGAGGAATTTCCTTTGTTGTAAAAGAAACTCCCCTTTGATGTGAAAATAGTCCGTATCTCTTTTAACTAAGTCAAGATCTGAAGGTGCGCTGAACGATTTACCATAGGCAAAGAAGCAGATCGCTTCTAATAGGTTAGTCTTACCTATACCGTTCTTACCATAAAACACGGCTCCTCGATCATCAAAGCTTAACGATATATTAGTAAAGCTCCGGAAATTAGTTAAGCTAATGGATTTTATGACCAAAACTATCTAAGTCTCAGTGGCATAAGGAGGAATATTGGACGATAATTTTCAGCCTCAGGCTCATTATAGAAGATCACCTGGTTGTTTATCAATCCACCCTCGGGCACTCCAAAAGTTATTTTTACTTTTTCAGATTCAACTACGTTAAGTATTGATAAGAGATATTTGAAGTTAAATGCTATAGCGAATGGATCTCCTGAGTATTGGTGATCGGTAATAGTTTCGAAAGCATCCCCCATTTCGGAGTTGACAGATGAGAGTATGATGCTCTCGGGAGAGACGTCAAACTTGACTCTAAAAAACTCTTCTGAAGAGAGGATAGAGACCCTTCTAATCGCCTGTCTAAGCACATTCTTATCGATCAATAACTCATTAGGGTTATCTACATCAAATATTTTCTCGTAATCTGGAAACTTACCCGGTATAATTTGCGATATGACAACGTAGTTAGCGTAGGTGAAGGTAATACGGTTCGCTTCAAAGTTTACCATAACATCTGGTTCTTTGTCGTTTATAACTTTTTCTAAGAAATAGAGCCCTTTAGTAGGAATTACATGCTCAATGTTTTCCTGTATATCGAACGGCTCATCTTTAGTTATCTCAACAATCTTTTTCCCATCACTTGTCACCATCATCTGTTTATCTGGATAGATGCGCCATAAAATCCCGGTAAAAATTGGCCTGGAGGTCTCAGTTAAGACGGCTATGCTGGCAATGTTAACCATTCTTGAGAATATTTCAGCCGAGAATTTCAATGAAGAGGTATCGGTCGGCATATCGGGAACTTGTGGGAATGTCATATGTTCAGCGCTATGCAATGAAAACTTAGAGTTGCTACAACGTATTCTTACAAACCCCTCTTCAAGCTGAAAGTTGATTGGCTTGTCATCCAAAGAATTGATAACATCGGTCAAGTTTCTCGCATTCAACGCCACTTTCCCACTCTCTGACACACTGGCTGCCACATTGACGATCACGGTGATTTCTAAGTCGGTAGCGGTGATCTTAAGGTTACCAGTATCGGCATCTGCCTCTAAGAGGAAACAGGTGAGAATAGGGGTAATATTTTTTGTAGGAACTATGCTAAGTAAATGCTGAATAGCGGATAGTAAAGTTGGTTTTTCAATAGTAAAACGCATAATATCTATACCTCTCTTTTGTTTTTAAGATTGAATTAAACAAAGAAAAGCAAGAGTAGTGTAATCAACCCTCTCTTGCTTTTCATTCGTGCAAATATAGAAACTACTTAACAAAATCTTTGAGCTTCTTACCTGCCCTAAATACTGGAACGGTACGTGCCGGAATCTTGATTTTCTTGCCAGTTTGTGGATTGATTCCTGTACGAGCTTTACGCTCAGACACATCAAATGTTCCAAAGCCAACAAATGCCACCTTTTCACCCTTTGCAAGTGATTCAGTGATACTGTCAAGGATTGAGTTTAAAGCCAACCCTGCTGCTTTTTTGGTGATCTCCGCGTCAAGAGCCATCTTGGTAATAAGATCATCTCTTTTCATTTGTACCTCCTTATTGAATTTGGTATGCTTAATTTCAATTTACAGTTTGATTTGTCAACTAAATACTTCACTTTCCTCTCTTTATCTCTTAAATAGTGCTCCAACTACGCTCCTGGTGACTACACTAATTGCCCCATAAAAGTTAGCTATAATGCCTGTTTCTCCCCTTATAGAGGAGTAAAAGAGTGTCATTTAAGTAAAACACCTTTTTTGATCTGTGTATTTGATCTTGAACTCAACTTAAAGAAGTAAACACCAGAAGGGGATGTCATTCCTGAGTCGTTATTCCCTTCCCACTCATAAGTATGACTACCGGAATTTAGCATCTCGTTTTTGATAAGTGTTTTTATTTTAGCCCCTTTGATGTTATAGATTTCCAGGGTAACTTTATCGTGTGCGGGGAGACTAAAGCTAATCTTTGTTGAAGGATTAAACGGATTAGGATAATTCTGATACAGCTCAACTGTTGAAGGTAAGTTTATCTCTCTGATATTGACCTCAAAATCATCAGTACTGACTACGTTTGACTTATCACTCTCTGTTCCCTTATAAACAGCAGTAACATAGTATCTATGTATATCATCGTTAACTGGGAGTGTATCGAAAATCTCTTTTAGATCTGTAGTATAGATCCGCTCGTAACGTCCACTGTTTATTTGCCGATAGACGTTAAATATACTGTCTTGCACACTGTTATCTTCAGTATAGTACTCCCAATAAAGGGTTAGAGTTTCAGCCTCTTCATCGGTCTCACAGCGGAGATCAGTAGCGGGCGGCACATATCTAACATTGAAGTCTAATTCGACAATCTTTTCAAACTCACCAACCTTAACGTGATGTACAAGATCACTCCAATAATAAGGGGTGTAGACTTCAACGTCATATTCACCAGCCGGAATAATCATTGAGTAGTACCCATCATCGTCAGCTGTCACGATATAATCACCGACACAAACTCCAATATTACGTAAAAGCTCGTTCTCATTCAGAGGTATAACTCTGCCTGAAATACATCCATTATCCTGTTTAGCCCCTGACACCTCTACTTCGTCAACATACCAGCCCTGATCATTGACCCAATGGCCTGAGCCAAAATGCCATCTAAATTTCGCGACTTTACCTTCAAACCTGTCTAAGTTGAAGCTCACCCTTTCCCACCCTTCACTGTTTCCAGAAAAAGCAGGTTGATTAGGTATCCCTACATTACCGCTGTTAATGTTTGCAGTAGGGTATCCTTTATTTGGTGTAATTATATGCCAGTTATTTCCACCATCAACCGACAGCTTAACATTACCCCCATCCCAATACTCTTCCATTCTGTAGAAATGTAGAAATGTGAGCGTTCCTTTTGGAGGGATAACGATGTCAGGTGAGTCAAGAGTCCAACTTTTATTCTCTTTATAATCCCCTTCTAACACAGTTCCCCATCCTTTATTATTAGGCTTTCCGGCGAGAGTTAGCTCTCCCCATTGCCATCCGCTAATATCATTACTTATAAAGAGACCGTCATCCTCTTCAAAGTCAAAAAGTCTGTTCATCTCACCAACTAAAAGTGATATTTCATACTCTTTTTTAGAAGTATTAGCTGATTCTATTTCAATTACAAAGCTAAGTATATCGTTTACGCTCGCTTTCTTATCCACGAAAAAGAGAGCCTTACTCTGGTGAATTGTCTCACCCTGTATATTACCCAACTTTTCTTGTATATGGTGTAGCTGTAGGTAGTTATGCGATGATTTCAAGTTTACGGTAGTATTTTCAGCATCACTTTTACTCTTATTCTCCCAGTTGAAAGCTATTTCAAAAGCCTCTCCCGCCTCTATACGACCTTCAGGTTCAGGCTCGGTAAAAATAAGATATTCTTTGAATGACAGCGTAGACTTATAGATAGGTATTTGTAATTCTAACTCAATAGTTTCGTATACTGTAGCAAGTTCTAAAGTAAAATCCACCAAATATCCATCAGGTGTAGCCGATGAAGCGGTAAACTCAAAGAAATCTTTGTTAACTCCAACTTCACCTGATGCCATATCAGAATAACTTGCATTCGACTTGACTATACTGACATACGGGCTCAAAGAAGTGAGCGTTCCTACAACATTGCTAACTTCAGCTCTCCCACTATTTCTGATACAGATGCCCAGCTTAATGCTCTCTCCAGCATCGACGTATCCGCTATCATTCTCGTCAAATAGAGCTATCTCTACTATTTCAAAAGGTGTTTGATCTACCTTTTTTGGACCTACTATTAGAAGTGATGTCCTATCACTAAGCTCACTTGCCGCTTCTGAGTATTTATTGGCAAAAGTGTACTGCAAGCCATCCTTTCCAGTATGGTCAACTATTCCCACAGAACAGTAGTTTCCCCAATTACCATCAGGGGTGCCTTTAGAGTTATTGATATTATTAAACGTTTTGTACTGTATTTTTATTAGACCGTCGACGTATTCAGGGTTTAACTGAGGGTTATAGAGTATTATTTGGAAGGTTTCATCGGCGGCGTTGATGATATTCTTGGCATTTTGCCATTGAATGATAAATATTTGTTCTTCTGTATCATAGTGAGTGTAAACACCACCGTTAGAAACATTTAGGTTATCCCAGAAGGCTGCGATCATTGGTTTTGGACATAATGGACCCGGTATAATCCAGTTTCTGAAAGTAGTTTGCTCTGTTACTCCAAAACTGATCCATCCGTTGGCACAAATACTTATCTTGTCATATTCCTTTCCATAGAAAACAAAAGGGAAGGGAAGGTCTACAATTACAGTCTGCTGGATATTGTTCCAATCGGACTCCAATCCAGTATCGATACCTTCACCATTATGTTGTGGTGCTATTTCATACCATTCATACTCAGGGCATAACTCGTATGCAGTATCCTCTTGTCCGTAAATAAAATGACCAAAAGAGTCCGGTCCTAAAGGGTCAGTTACCTTTATTTCACCTACACGTAACGAGATTTTTCTTATCGATTCAAACCCTTCATTACTAAAGAGCAAGAGCTTGAAATCTACCCGCATCCCAGGGATAACTTCTTCTGAAACCTTGATTATAAAGGGATCGGAGGGAGAAGATTGTTTGGTCTCCCCTGCTTTTATTTCACCAAAAAAGGAGAGTGGTTGTTGAATCTCCACAAAGTCACTCTCGGTGTTAAGAATTCCATAAACATCATTGACGTCGCTCTTGCCAATATTCTCAACAGTTATCTGTAAAACTTCAGTATCTCCAGGCTTTATAAACTCATCAAACCCGTTTACTATTACCCCTTTAGGCTGTAGGTTTGCCCCATTGATCATAAGCTCTAACTTGCTTAACCACCTCTCGTTACCATCAGATACCTCAAGATTAAACAGTACAGCAGTGTTATCAGGCATATTATTATCAAAGCTGATGATAAATGGCGAATCGGAAGCTTTGGTTTCGTTCGGCAAAATACTACCAAAATTGACTCTGTTTTGACTAATCACCACCCTTTTGTCGTCGGTGGAGAGTTCACCATAAATCGCATCAACTCCGTAAGGTAGATAGTTCTTTATCAAAGGAATGCAAGGGATCGTTTTCCCAGCTTCAGGCTCTTCGTTAAGTAATTTCTCAAATAGAAATACCCCTTTATCAGCTTCTATTTGCAAACTGTTAATAGCCGGTATGTAATCAGGCTTAGTGACAGTAAGCGTAAAACCGTCAGTGAGTTCGGTGTTCCAAAAAAGTGTTACCTTCCCCTCTTTATCGGTATACCCGGTAACGGAAAACGAATCATCTTTATTGTAACCGGTTACACACGCATCGTTTAACGGCAAACCGTCGGCATCATTAACAGTCACATCTATAAATTTCTGCCCATACGGTATGGAGCGCTCAAAAATAGCGGTCATTTTTTTGGGAACATCTACCCAGAAGTCGAGTGAAGGGTCTCCGACGAGATTAGTCCAATGAGTAAATTGAGGTGTTTGGTCTGGATGGACAAAGTCAAACACTTGGTGTAGATATACTTTACCTATCAGTAAAGCTTCGCCCATAGTCCTTATTCCATCGGCGTAGATGCTCGACATCATAGAGCCGATAAAGGCGTTATTGAACGCTGTTTTAGTCTCAGCAGTAGTAGTCCCTATCGCTGAAACACCCCCCTTTGGGAGCGTAGGTGTACCGAGCACTACCATCCTCTCAGCGGCACTATTCCCGTCATAACTAAGAGTGTTGCAAGTCAAAAAGAAGCAGTTAGGCAGCTTTAAGCCATTAGATAAGTTCTCCCCTTTGGGCGACCAGGAGGACATATTTATATAACCACGGTAGCTAAAAAAGTTCACCCCTCTATTAAGAGCAGCATTCATTTTAGAAGCAAATGGAGGCTCATACACTTCACTAAACTCATAGTCTGGAAAACTCTCAAGAATAAGCTCTTTGACATATTTACTGATCGAAATCGTAGAGGTGCCTGAAGTGTCTGGATCTCCAACGAGCAAAGTATGCGTATACCAATCTGTGTTCACCAGATAAGGGCTTTTCTCATACAGCTTTATCTTATTCCAAACCGTCATCAACTGCTCTAAATTATACACCGATATACGCCCAATGAAAACGTCAGGTATGTCGTCATCACCTGCGAGTAGCGTATACGGATGATCTGAAGGCTTATCCTCATACCCAGAAAAATAAGGTATGGCAAAGCTACCGGAACCACCACCTACAATTAGAACATATTCAGGTGGACTTTCCCACGTATCGTACGCCTCTTGGATATACCCTTTAATTGCATATGCCGTCTCTAAATGCTTAGTATCAACCGTGTGAACAGTAAACCCTTTTTCTCTTTTCCAGTCGGTCATTTGCTCAATAATTGGCGTTATAGTTTGATTATGGTGATGGATTATAAGTAGACTCCGCTGTTGAGTATTATTGCTCCGCTCTACAGCTACTTTATAGTTAGCAAAGATGCTTTGATATACTTTTGCGAAACTTTTAGATACCTTTTGCTGAGTTTTATTAAGCTCATTCTCACCTCTTATAGAACTATCAAAAGCTAAACGAAGACGTATTTTTTTAACAACTTTTAGTTCTGAACGAGAAATATCATACTCGAAAGGTCTGATAGCCACAGAGACATATCTATAGTCACGTAGTATCTGTGGACTGCTTATTTCACAAATTGCATTAGGGTAATGTGTTTGCTGACTTGTTAATGAAAGGTTTTGGACTGTAGACCCATCGAGTCCGTTTGAAGGGAGTACAGTAATATCGTTATAAACATCTGTCTCTTCTATACTGAAGCTTTGTAAATTGACCGTGCCACAGTTCGGCACTATAAGTGATAAAACTATTGCTGGGAGTTCCGGCTCACCTTCTTCAGAAAGATTTTGTGCACCCTCTATCTTTACTTTATGGAATTCTTTGCCGGATAGGTCAACCGTTTCTAAGGCATATTCATCTAATCTTAACTCTAAGTCGATAAAAGCATCATTTTGCTCTATGACTCTTATGTTAGGTTGGGAGTAGAGTGTCCAAAAGAGGAGCACAAAGGCAAAGGTTAAACAAGTGCGAACCATTTTCATCATCTATTTATCCCTTTTTTTGCTACAGTAAAGTTTTAAGTCGAAGCAAAACCTCTGCCTATACCTCTTCCGTTCAAAACCTGGAGCAGACCCTTCCCTAAATCGGCTAATCCTCTCTTTTTTATCTATCGATCTTGATTTTGGAGACCCCTTTGTAGCGACCAGCTGCGTAAATAGTCTCCCCCTCTATAGCAACGAGGAGTGTGTAATCAAC
The DNA here is from genome assembly GCA_020532365.1 of Candidatus Cloacimonadota bacterium. GTDB lineage: Bacteria > Cloacimonadota > Cloacimonadia > Cloacimonadales > JAJBBL01 > JAJBBL01. The sequence continues at coordinate 15,865 of JAJBBL010000064.1, forward strand.
TTCGTTTGAGGAGAGTCTGTCGAGCAGTTTCGGTGCTTCAGGGGTATTTTTAATGTCGTAAAGATAGACGCCACCGCCACCAGAGCCGACGACAAGATAGTCACCATCGAGGTCAATAGATTGAGCCCAGCCAGATGTTGGATATGTCTTACCGTCCCAGACAGGGTTTGACTTGTCGGAGATATCGACAACGATTAAGCCCTCTTGTTTTGCCACTATGTAAGCATAATCACCTTTGACACTAATATCAAGAGCATCCCCAGTTAAGTTGAGCTCAGAAAGGAGCGTTCTACTCTCCATATCGAAGATGTAAAGTCCACGCTGTGACCCTGCTATGTAGGCATAGTTGTCGACAATATCGAACTTTTTAACTGCGTTTGGCATATGGAAGGTAGTAAGATCCATATTCACATACGGCTTATGAATTGTTCCATAGCGGAATGCACTATTTGTAGTCGTAATACCTAAGAAAATACTGCCGTCCTCATTATTTGAGATCGACATATAGTAAGTGCTCTGAATATCACCAGCTGTGATACGTTCCTTGAAGATAGGCTCTTTTGGATCGGTTATATCAAAGCTATAGATTGTTGGAGGCCCATATCTATCGAATATGAAAAGAATGTTTTCTTCACTATCAAATCCAATCTGCCTGATATTAGAGAACTCATCGTAAGCTGAGTGACTATCCTTTCTGACGATTAAATCGGTGCTTTTTTTATCAAATATAGAGAAACCTGCCTGGTCTTCCGCAATGAATAAATAGTCTTCACTTAAAGCCATTTCCTGTGGTATGCCAACAGTTTCAAACACATTTTCAACGCTCATAATCTTAATATCTTCGATCGCTAAAGGCTCATTAGCTTTTGCACAGCCGAGAAAGATAATCGAGCTAATAGCCAGTATGTAGAATAAATATTTCAAGAGAGTGCCCTCCTATTAATTATCAAGTCTCGATTATGATGAGCCGACTACATTGTCAAGCAATATCTCCGCCAAAGACAGAACCAGACACCAAAGCATAAATAACCCCGATAATTGTATGAAAACTATTTCCACCCCCTATTACTACGTCAAAATCTAAGATAACTAAAAAAGCCAGGACTATCTCGCTAAATTCTCAACTTAAAATAACGACGCTCAACAACCTCACGAACTAAAAAATTATTCATAGCTACACACCCCTCAAATGA
>JAJBBL010000077.1 GCA_020532365.1 Candidatus Cloacimonadota bacterium
GGAGTGAAGCCGAAATAGCAGGGTATAGAGATGTGTTAAAAACAATCCATCAGTCCGCTCGTGAGATACCACTCACTACTAATGTAATAAAACAGTTTCATAGCGATATGATGCGCTATACTGATCGACCTGGTGGTGATTGGAAGTCTGTTAACAACAAAATTATCGAGCAATACACAAACGGTAGTATACGTGTCAGATTCGAGCCTGTTGAGCCTATAAAAGTAGATGAGATGATGAATAAATTAGTCCAAAACTATAACGACCAAATCGCTTTAGGAGACTATGATCCATTGATCTTGATCCCTCTGTTTATCTTTGACTTCACCTGTATTCACCCCTTTAAAGATGGAAACGGACGAATCTCAAGACTGCTAACAATACTCCTCCTTTACCATCATAATTATGAGGCAGTTAGATACGTTAGCTTAGAGAAAATCATAGAGCAAACTAAAGAGTCTTACTACGAAACTTTAGAAGAATCATCCCACTCCTGGCATAGCCAAAACCATAATATCATACCCTTTTTAACATACTACCTGTCGACCTTCCTCTCTGCTTACGATGAATTCGAAAAAAGAGCTAATATCATCCAAAAACCGAGAGGGACTAAAACAGAGATGGTCATCAACGCTATAGAGAACTTCAAAGGGAACTTTTCTATCTCTGATGTTGAAAAAGCATGCCCGATTGTCGGACGTGATATGATTAGAAAAGTGATGAACCAGATGCGTGATGATGGACTTATTGAAAACATCAGCAAAGGAAAGTACGCACAATGGGCTAAATTAAAGTAGCACTATAATAAATGACCTAAGCTATTGATAACATACACTTTATGAGTGGCCTAACATCGAATTATCAAAAGTTTAATGTGGTACTGCAATACTATTCAATACCACATTGAGCTAAATTAGTACTACATTAAATGTATGGGGCGAACAAGCCCGCCCCATACGTGACATTTCGGCTACATTGTAAATGGATTTGGTATTTCTACTGGAAACTCTAAGTCTTTCTTTTCTCTCCGTGAGATTTTGGACTTCAATTTCTTTGCTACACCTTTTACTGCGTCAGATGCGTCGGAGCTCAAGATTCTATCACATTCTTTTATGTATGACGAATAGATCTTAAAAGGAGATTTTATTGAAGACACCTGTTGATAAAAGGGATTAGGTGTCATTATCATCTTAACTATCTGATTACCAGTGGAATAAGGCAATAGTCTATCAAACAAGAGATCTAAGTTTAAGATATAGTGTTGTGAAATCTCACAGTGTGATTCCAGTACATGCATAAAAGCCGACAAAGGGATCAATTCATACTTACCATCTTCAGCAGTACCTTTAAGTATCTCTATCATAAAATCGTATGTCTCCTGCATATCATTTCGAGTATCGCCAAGCTTATACTTCTCTTTCAATACTGCGATAGTTATCTTTAACACTATAACTTGAGAGATTAGGTACACCAATTCTTTCTCATCTTCGACATTAAAAGGCTTCTTGATATCTTTCTCAGAATCCTCTATGACTATTTTTAACATCTTTCTGGTTTGTTTGTATCGGTGCTCCTTCTCCTCATTTTTCGATCCTTCTATCTCAGGTTCGTGATGAAGAAATACGAGCAGCTGGTCGCAGAGAGAGGCTATGTCCATATCTTCGAAGTATAACTTAGTGTATTCCGTAAATGCTCTGTCGAGTTTTCCCTTTAAAAGCAGTTTAGGTACTTTCTCATCAGGGTAGAGATCTTCCGCCATATCAACAAACCCTTTATACCTATTCTTAATCTCATCTACCAACGGCAGAATTATTTCCTTCGGATAGCTAAACATTGCTAAATAAATGGCGTAAACTAAGTAATAGTAATAATCCTCCAGAGATCTATATGATACATCTCTTGCTTTTTGGCGTTCTAACCATTCGTTCCAAGTCATTACATTACATATCTTCATAAGATTACTGCTCATTTTAATCTCCTTAGCTTTACTGAAATTTTCCCAATAATTTTGATACCCTATACTGTAGGCTAAGAGAAAATAAGCTTAGTTCTACGCAAGTAAAAAAACGATTTATTTCGTATACATTGGGCAAAAAGTATGCCGGTGGTATTCAAACGAGTAGACTGAATACTTTTTTTGTGGTATCTCCAAACTGAGCTAACAAATCAGTTGACAGGTACGTTGCTTTAGGCAATATAATTTCATCAATAATAAGCACTTAAAAAGCTTTTATAAATGAGGAGATTGAGGTTGGTTGGTTAGATGAAAAACTTTGTGCAGAGAAGGATTGGACAGATATTCATTGGATATAGCTTATTGGTTTTAATAGTTGCGGTACTGCCTACTAATTCTACAGGACATAGAATCGATCGTGTACACCTTGGTACCTTTAGGCTCGACCACCTTATCCATACTGCTCAGTTTCTCGTCTGGGGGATTATTGCCTGGATGTATATCGAAATAAAACAGACAGATAAGAAAAGGATTACAAACATCTTCGTTATTGGATTAATCTTAGCAATCTGCTCAGAGTTAGTGCAGAAATGGCTTCCTTATAGAGGGTACGGTCTTTACGATTTACTCGGAAATGTGTCTGGAGTAGTTCTTGCTCTACTCGGTGGCATATTAGTAAAGGTTGTCAGGAAGTGAGGTAGCTTAGCCGTTTTTTTGAAAAACCTTCTCTCAAACTTAGTTTTCATTAGGTTATTAGCCTAATCTCGCTTATATTAAGATAAAACACCTGGAGGATATTAATGGAATTACAAGTAGCATTGGAAAAACGAAGAGCATATCGCAGCCTTGCCCCTGTAACTATTACCAACAACGATATAGAACAGCTTGCAAAAGCTGCACAACTTGCCCCTTCCTGTTTCAATAAACAGCCGTGGCGTTTTATTTTTATTAGAGATGAATCTGTTTTGAAAGAATTACATTCAGCCCTATCTAAAGGGAATGAGTGGATCCATAAAGCATCGATGATGATAGCTGTCTTTAGTAAGAAAGAGTTCGATTGCACGCTCTCAGATCGCGAATACTACCTCTTCGATACAGGTATGGCTTCCGCTATTCTGATGCTGAAAGCTACCGAGTTAGGGCTCGTGGCTCACCCTATCGCTGGATATAATCAGAAAAAAGCAAAAGAAATATTGGGTATACCTGAGGACTTGAAACTCATCACCTTCATAAATGTCGGTAAACTTAGCGACTGTCTCGATGAGAGCCTAAACGAGCGACAGATTGAAGAGGAAAAACAGAGACCTAAAAGAGATGAACTCAGTGAGTTTATTTATTATGATAAATATAGTTGAGAATTGGAGTGACAAAGATGACTATGCAGGCACAAATCGAAAAAGCATTCGATAAGAAAGAGGGGTATACAACAGAAGATTATAAACTCTTCGAAGATTTCAGAGACCTTCTCGATAAAGGTAAAATTAGAGCAGCAGAGAAGATAGATGGTCGCTGGGGGGTGAACCTCTGGGTGAAAAAAGGGATCCTGTTAGGCTTCCGATTAGGGGTAACTACCCAACTGGAATGGTCTGAACAAAAGAAGTTTTACGATAAAGATACCTACCCCGAGAAAAGGTTCGGACTTGAGAATGAGGTCAGAATTGTACCTGGCGGATCATCCGTGAGGAGTGGTGCTTATATCGGCAAAAACGTGACCATTATGCCACCCTCCTATGCAAATGTCGGTGCTTATGTTGATGATGGTTCAATGCTTGATTCCCATTCATTAGTCGGTAGCTGCGCCCAGATCGGCAAGCGGGTACATATCAGTGCAGGCGTAATGATAGGTGGCGTCTTAGAGCCTATCGGTAACAACCCTGTGATTGTTGAAGATGATGTGTTTATTGGTGGTAACTGCGGAGTCTATGAAGGGGTAATCATCAGCGAAAGGGCAGTGCTCGCAGCAGGTGTGATCCTAACCTCGTCGACTCGCGTCTTTGACGCTACAAAAGAGGAATACTTACCACAGATAAAGGGTGAGTCTCTAATCATCCCCCCTGAAGCTGTTATAGTGCCTGGGAGTCGCACATTAGAAAAGTTTCCCGAGATCTCGCTTTATACCCCGGTAATTGTCAAATATCGTGATTCAAAGACCGATACTTCGGTTACTTTAGAAGATTGGCTGAGGTAGGGGCGGATTAACCCCTACCTTTTCATACTAAACACTATTTAACTTTATAGTCTACCTTGACCTCGCTTTGAATACGGTCGCGCTCTGACTGCTCTATCTTAAGCTTATCAGCAATTAGCTCTATAGCTTTCTGTGTCGGCTCGTTTAACACCTTGTCAGCATAGCCAACTATGTAGCTTAGCCTTAAAAGGTAGTTCCTTTTGAACGGGTTCTTTCCGTAAATCATATTTACAACCCTAACTATTTCATCGAGATGAAATTTACCTGCTTTAATCTCCTCTTCAATCTTTTTAAAAATAGTGTCGATTATTTCACGATCAGAAGTACCGAAGTTTTCTGATAACTCTTCGTATTCATAACTCCTTTGTCCGAGCTGGATTATCATCTCGTCAACCAACCTCTTCTTTTCCTGAGGAGAGCTCTCGCCATCGGCCAGTGATACGTAAATGGCTAAGTACATAGCACTCGAAACAAAACAAAAGTCATTATACTCTTTTCTTTCTTGGTCGTTGCTGGGTACAAATACCCGCTTCTCATAAAAATCTTCTAAGAAGTTTTTGTCTGACAACTTTTCTGCAGCAAAGTTTACGCTGTTACCTAAGCTTTTTGACCATCTTGCCATCTTAATCCTCCTTTTTAAAATAGAGTTCTTTTTTTATTTATCTTCTTCTACTAAAAACTAAGCGTACATTGTGAATGAAGCAAGTTTTTTATTCAAATTAAGCTTATTTCTGGCATTTTTTAGCAGCCGAGCGGAGCGTTTTTCCTTGACGTCTTTTCAGTCTTATATCTCGGTATGACATCCTATTTGAAATGAGGGCTTATGAAACAGAAAACAATATTACTTATACTTATAAACTTGATAGCTGTAGGCGCTTTTGCTCTACTTAGCTATGATATAGAAATGCCAGAACCATTTGTGAGAGGGGATGTTATCGACAACCAACTCCCCAAAACATATAACCCCGGAGAACCTGGAATACCCTACAAAAGTATTAAAATCCTACTCCCACAAGGGGAAAGATATGTCGATACGAAGGTTACTTTCACCTCATTAAGAATGATCGATAACATCTATATCGATTACGTCCAAGAGCCGTTACCTATCTCACAAAGCAACTGGAGTACTACTCAACGTAATGAAAACATTTACAATAGAAATGAGTTTTACCCCTATAAGGATTTTGATGTTGTCGGAGTACAACGTAAGAATGGGTACGACATTCTGATGCTGAACGTCTACCCATATAAATATAATCCAGTCACCTCTACCCTATCTTGGCACGAAAGCTTTAATATTGAGATTGAAACTAAAGTGGATGATGAACTGGCTTACCAACAGAATCGTTTTCTGGTTAACAGTAACCGGATACAACAGAGCGTGGCGAGATTAGTACATAACCCCGAACTACTCAACAGCTATGCCAAAACTAACCTCCGACATAGCCCAATACTTCCTAAGTTAGATGAACCGTACCAGATGATCGTCATCTCAAGCAGAGAAAAAGAAGAGGTCTTTGAAGAGTATATCGAATGGAGAACAGATAAGGGCATAACTACAGGTTTCTTCACCACTCAAGATATCTATGAACTGTATGAAGGGGATAACAGACCTGAGCAAATCAGAAACTTTATCATCGATGCTTATCTCGCGTACGCCCAAACTGAAACTCCACTCGAATACGTTATCTTAGGTGGAGACGCTAAAATAATCCCTATCCGCGGAATGTATGGAAAGGTTGGCAAGACAGTCGATAGAGCTATGCCGGCTGACATCTACTACAGTAATTTAGATGGGGACTGGGATGCCAATGGTAATGGTATTTACGGCGAAGAAGATGATAAAATTGATCTTTTTGCTGAGGTGGCATTAGGACGAATACCAGCTAATAGCGACTCGCAGTTCAGAAACTTTTTCCACAAAAACTATTATTACGTTGAAAACAATACTTATAGTAACGACATCGTCTGTATGATCGGAGAGAAGTTAGACGAAAACCCTACATACGGTGGTGACTATAAAGATGATATTATTCCGCTAATACCCGACAAATATAAGATTAAAACCCTCTACGAAAGAGATGAAACATTCAGTAGTAACGCAGTTGTTGACGCTATAAATAGTGGAATAGGAATCATCAACCATATTGGACACTCTTTCTTCAGTTTAGTTTTCGGACTCAACAACTCCCGCATCTATAGTCTTAAAAATAGTGAATATGGATTTGCATACACTCAAGGCTGCTATCCTGCTGCTTTCGACCCTGCAACCAGTCAAGAAAGTGGATGTGTCGGACAAAACCTCACTATTGCCAAAGGTGGACTGTTTGCCTTTATCGGGAATACACGCTATGGATGGTATATGCCAGGGAGCACCCAAGGTCCATCTCAAGCATTTGATATCACTTTCTTCCAAGGACTTTATGATGAAAATATAAGAGAACTTGGCCATACTATGAACTACTCGAAAGAGGAGCTTGCTGAAATTGCAGCCACTAATGATGTAATGCGCTGGGTTTATTACGTGTTAGTGCTCTTTGGAGACCCGTCTATCGCAGTTAAGTCACCGTTTGGTGAATACCCTTACGTCGAGCCTACTGATATTGTCGTTAGCGATGTTGAAGGGGATAATGACGGATACCCCAATCCAGGCGAAACTATCGAGGTATTTGTAGAACTTGGAGTAGACGATGATTGGGGCGATGCTTACGACGTGAAAGCAAAAGTATTCTCTAACGAGCCCTACTTTGATATAATTAAAGATGCGGTAGAATACGGTGTCATACTACGTGGCGAAACAAAAGTTAATGAAAATGAGCCGTTTCTGATTGAAATCAGTGAAAATACCCCACTAAAAGACTTTGTGCTTAACCTGGAACTCTCAGCCGTCGGAGCTCAAAATACGAGCTTTACTTCTGTGTATTACTTTACTGTTCCGGTTACACTTATCCAGAATAATTGGCCTTGGAGATCAGACTTTCCGATAACTGCTTCACCTGTGTTTACCCAACTAAATGGAGAGACCGATAAACAGCTCATAGTAGTAGATGATATCGGAAACATAAACTTTTTAGATAGCGACGGTAACCCTACTCAAGATGAAATTGTTAGCGAACAAACACTCTGGAGAAGCTTTGCAGTAGGTAAACTTAACAACGAAAATGAAAAAAACATTGTGCTTGCCAGTAGAAAGGAGAAAGTTCTCGCTATATCTGCATCTGGTGACACTACTTTTGTCTTTGATCTGTGTGGAGAGCAGGTGCTCACACCAATCCTGGCAGACCTTAACGGAGACGGGAATAACGAAATTATCAGCTTTGGAATAGATAAGCACTTATACGTTCTCGATACGAATGGCGATTTGATGCCAGGCTTCCCTGTTGTACTACCACAAACTGCACTCGCTGACCTCGGAGTCGCCGACCTCAATGATGACGGATTTAAGGAGATATTGATCGGCACACTCGACAGAAAACTATACGCTATCGATTATAGAGGCAACGCTCTTGATGGTTTCCCTGTTGATTTACCGTCAAGCATCACTACGGCTCCAACTATACTTAATAACAAAAGCATTGCTGTGTTTACCTCAAATAGTCAACTACTACTGATATCTAATGAAGGGAAAATTCTTTTCGAAAGAGAAATACCGGGAAGAGTCTCAGGGGAGATTATAGCTGGAGATTTCAATAATAGTGAAGAGCTGCAACTCGCTTTCGTAACTAATAAAGGTGAAGTGTATATCGTCAAACAAGATGGTGCTGACCTTGAAGGCTGGCCTGTAAAACTGAACACGCCATTGTTCTTCCCGCCACTCGCAGTAGACCTTAACGGCGACGGGTTCGGTAACTTGATTTGTTACAGTTCGATGGGACAAGTATACGCCTTCCATCCCGACGGCTCGATGCTTAACTCTTTCCCTGTACCGCTTCACGATAATATCACTTCCCCTGCAATAGTGGCCGATATAGATAACGATGGCGACTTTGATCTGGTTATTGCAACTTCGAGTGGAATAACTGTTATCGACTATAAAACACCTGCCGGCAATAAAGTGCATTGGGGTATGTATCGAAACAATGAAAAAAGAGACGGGTATTGGGGAGACCAACCCTTGACAAATATAGACCGTGTAACCCCTATATTAGTAGAGACCCTCCTAAAACAAAATTACCCTAACCCGTTTAACCCAGACACTAATATTGAGTTCTCTATAAAAGATGATGATGACGTTGAATTGGAAGTATATAACATTAAAGGACAAAGAGTTAAAACACTTATCAATGAAAAACTGGAGAGAGGTAAACACTCGGTAGTATGGAACGGAACCGACCACTATAATAGAGCAGTCGGCTCCGGAATCTATTTGCTCCGACTCAAAACTAATGAGAAGACTCTGAGCCGAAAAATGATGCTGCTTAAATAACAGCCTACTTTCTAATCTTGGCTATTACTAAGTCGACCTTTTCTTTGAGGATGCTCATATCTGGCTTTTGAATACTGTTATGCTCCATCAACAGATTCATCGCCCTGTTAGCCTCCTCTATGTCACGCTTGGCGATAGAGTGTATCTCGTCATCTGATAAGGGTCGTCGAGCTACACCTTCTTTTATCGCCTCTTTGGCAACAGCTAAAGCCACTATTGGAAAGACATCCATCTCATTCATTTTAGGGATAATTGAATCGGGAGTTATACCGTTCTTCTCGGCAAATCCTGCTAACGATTTGGCAGCTGCTATCGCCATATTATCGGTTATCTTCTTGGCGCGCACTATTAGTGAACCCTTCAATATGCCAGGAAAACCTAAAGAGTTGTTAATCTGGTTAGAGAAGTCGCCCCGCCCTGTGGCAACTATGTAAGCCCCTGCTTCTTTGGCAGCGTAAGGATATATTTCTGGTACGGGATTGGCACAGGCAAATACTATTGGTTTGTCTGACATCTTCCTTATCCAGTCCGGCTTCAGAGTGTCTGGTCCTGGCTTAGAAAGAGCTATAATAACGTCTGCCCCTTGCACAGCTTCTTCAACAGTTTTAACCTTCGAAGGGTTAGTCACTTGGCAGATCTCCCACTTTCTGTAAAGAAGCGGATCTTTGCGTAGATCTTCACGATCTATAGATAAAGAACCTTTAGCATCAAACATAATCATACGATCTGGATCTACGCCGGCAGAAATTATTATCCGAGCTATAGAAGTATTTGAAGCACCAGCTCCAATCATCACTACTTTAATCTTTGACAGCTCTTTACCAACAAGCTTAACCGCATTGATTAAACCAGCTAAAGTGACTGACGCAGTGCCCTGTGCATCGTCGTGCCAGACCGGTATATCACACTCTTCTCGTAAAGTATCGAGTACTGGATAACAGTTCGGCTGCGAAATATCCTCTAAGTTGACCGCTCCAAAGCTATGCTGAACCATCTTAACAAAATCAATTATTTTCTGCGGATCGTTTACCCCTTCACTGTTCTTGCTGTCTATACAAAGCGGCACAGCATCTATGCCACCTAAAACTTTCATTAAGAAGGCCTTCCCCTCCATCACACCAAGTCCGCCCGGAGGTGTGCAATCACCATCACCTAAGACCCTTGTAGAATCTGATACTACTGCAACAAGGTTTCCTCGATTAGACAAATCATAAGAAAGCTGATTATCATCCCTGATAGCAGTTGAAACTGCCGACACCCCAGGGGTATACCAGACGTTGAACCAGTTAAAGCCGTATAGTCCAGCCTTTGGCAGCGTTTGAATCTTACCTCCGTAATATCGGTGAAAGTGAAGGGATAATTCTTTTAGTAATAATGTCTTTGCTTGGGCTATTTCAGCCTCAGTAAAGTCAACGGGGAATAGTGCGTCTAAATCATTTAGTCGTAAATCTTTGTCCATCATACCATCCTTCTTATTTCTTCAAGCCTATAATTAAAAAGTAGTGTTTTCAGCGTAGCTCGTATAACGAGTTACCTTTCATATCTATCGCGACATAGCAAGGAAATTCTTCAACATAAAGTTCGTAAATTGCCTCTGTCCCTAACTCCGGGAAAGCTAATACTCTGCCACGCTTGATCTTCGTTGCTAAAAAAGCACCCGCTCCACCAATCGTGCTAAAGTAAATTGCTCCATTCTTGATAATAGACTCCACTACAGCCTTACTACGCGGACCTTTCCCGATCATACAGCGGAGGCCGTTGTCTAATAGCTTGGCGGTTAGTCTGTCCATTCGACTACTCGTCGTGGGACCTGCTGAAGAGAAGAGTGCAGGTGGTTTAGCCAAAATAGGTCCCGTATAGTATAAAGTAGAATCTTGTAAGTCAAAAGGGAGTTCTTCGTTTGCATTCAATAGCTCTACTATCTTTCGATGAGCTTGATCACGACCTGTGTAAATAGTCCCTGTGATATTTACTTTATCGCCACATTTTAAATCGACGATCTTTTCTTTAGTAATCGGTGTTTTCAAATATATTTCTCTCATACGCTCCATCCTAAGTGAGGTGAAATCAAATCGTAGAATAATGCCAAACTGATAATGAGTAACAAAATATCCGAGATCCTGTACAGCTTTTGAAGATGTTCAAGCTTATTAGCTGCCTTAACTTTATGAATAAAATGATTCAAGATCGTCCAGAGTATCACTGAACCTGTGAAAATACTAATTATTACTAAAATTGAGTTGAATAGACCCATCTGGTTTCCCATCTTAAACAAGCCAAAAAGAAAGGCAAGAAGTAGAATCGTCGATGGATTGTGTAGTGCAAGTAGAAAAGTGAGCCCAAACGATTTAAGTATGCTCCTCTCCCTCTTTTCCTCACCCATCTTTATCTTCGCTCTTAGAGTCCGAATCGCAAGTACTACAAGAGCAACTAAAACGACTATTTTCAAGATAACTATGTAGTTCAAAATCAAGTTGTAGAGATAGGCAATCCCTAAAGTGGTGATAATAGTGTAAAACATATCCCCACTGGCAATTCCAAACCCCGCAGCTACCCCTTCCAATTTATCTGACTCTAAAGAACGCTGTATAAATACTATTCCAATCGGGCCAAACGGTGAGGCTAAGATAAACCCAATGGTTAGCCCCTTTAATAGCAAAGCATAGTTCATCTTAAAATTAAACCTGTCAGATTATAACTGTTTTATGACGATGTGAATGACACTGAATATTGATAGCGACCGGTAAAGAGGCTATATGACAAGGATATTCTTTGATTTTTACACTTAAAGCCGTTGTCTTACCACCTAACCCCATAGGTCCAATACCGAGAGAGTTAATTCGCTCTAACAAGCTTTGCTCAAGTTCAGCCCATTTAGGATTCGGATTCGACTCGTTAAGTGGGGTTAATAGCGCCTTTTTTGCCAATAACGCTGCATAGTCAAAGCTTCCACCAATACCTACACCTACTAAAATAGGTGGGCAAGGTTTACCACCCGCCTCTTTGACTGTGTTTACAATAAAATCGCTTATCTCAGACAAAGGATCGAGTGGGTTAAACATCTTTAAGGCGCTTGTGTTCTCAGCACCACCACCCTTTGGCATAAAGGTGATAGTTAGTTGGTCGCCATCCACTATATCCCAGTGAATCATAGGGGGGGTGTTATTACCGGTGTTGACTCGACCAAATAGCGGATCTGAAACGACCGAAAACCTAAATGGCTCTTCCAGGTATACTTCGCTCATCGCCTCTTCAAGTATTTCTGAAAGACTACCGTCCGGGATATATACTTCTCGTCCCATTTCAACAAAAAAGATTCCAATCCCTGTATCTTGGCAGAGCGGCTTTCTCTCATTTTTTGCAATCTCTTGATTCTCAATTATCGTATCAAGAACGTCTATCGCTAATTTATGCTCCTCTTCGGCACGAAAACTTTTAAGTTTATCGACAAGAGCTGTATCTAATTCGTAATGTGCGTCGCTACAAATAGCTTTGACCGCTTCAACTATAACTTCTCTTTTGATCTCTCGCATCGTTATACTCACTCTCTTATTTACTACAAAATTTTCTATTTAGTCAATCGGTGTCAACAGTTTTCATCCTTTGCAACTTGAGATTCCAAATTATTGCTACTATTTCTAAAGGGAAAAGGGATGAGAGCTGCCCCATATAGTCATTTTGGTGAGTTGCGATCAGATAGAAACATAGTAGAACTATAGATAGCCAATCATTTCTCTTGACAAATAAAAACAAAAACCGCAAGTTAGTCATTAGGTATCAGATAGGAGAAAAATATAGTTTTATAGTGGAGGATTAATGAACGGTGATACTATTTTTTCGGCAATTAGCTATGAAAATCTATTGAAGCTCGGATATGGCGTAATCGACGCTCGTTACTGCGAATATGATATAACTAAAGAGCCGTATAAGTTTGTGATTGTTAAGATTGGAACTGATAGAGACTCTTTTTATATCGATATGATGAAGAAATACTACCCAAGTTTTGATTTAGAAAAAGAGATTTATGAGGTATGGAGTAATATTCTTGCTCACAAGATTAAGATGAGCCAGATACTCAAAAGAGACATCTCAATCAAAGTGGCCGTCTACGACTACTTTGAGTCGAATGAAAGATAAAAAAGTTTAACTGATTTAGGTATTGTAATGGGCTAAAAATATATGTTGCTCGGATTCTATTCAAAAAAGATAACTTTAGAGAGACTACATTTGTTCCCTCTATATTCTGACATACCCCTTAATGGGGTAAGTGTCAGTAAACTCCATATATCCTACAACCCTAAAAACTCCGTAAAAGAACTCTACCTTAATCGACGTGCTGCAAATACAATCAAAAGTCTAAAGATTCGGACTATTGGAGAACTATTATTGACTTCTTCATCGCAAATTCTGAGACAATGGAATTGTGGTGTAACTACCCTGAAACTAATCCAGGATGAAGTTGAATTTAGCCTGACCAATAGCATTGAAACAGAACTACCCAAATGGGACTCGTTTGAGGATATGCTTGATCTTGAGATGCCACTCAATGAAAGACTCTTGGCAATCCTTAAAACAAGAATTGGAGTAGATAGAGAGAGTTACTGTACGCTCGAAGAATGTGGCGCTATATTTGGAATCACAAGAGAAGCTGCTCGACAAAGCATGATTAAAGTACGTAGTGCGGTTAATCACCCCTCTACCGTGAGGCAACTATCCTCATTCTGGATCCCTATTGATAAAATACTTAGAAACCAATGGGTCGTTACCTCGAAAAGCTTGGCGAGACGACTTAAGTCCGCCTTGGATTGGCAAACAATGCCAGAAGCTCACGCCGTTGGAATGTTTGTAGAGCTTAGAGATAGCCATTATTTAGCACGTAGCCAACTTATAAGCTCCCCTAAGTTTGACTGCTTCAAGTGTGCAAAGGCTAAGAATATAATAATTAAGATAGTTAACAACAGAAATGAAGTGCCTATTCAGACCCTTAAACAACAACACAAAGATGTGCTCCACGAATACTGTCCAAAGCACAGAAAATTCAACAAAACTGTAGTCGAAGATCTTTTTGATGTTCATCTTAGCAATTTCATAAGAGAGAAAAACGGATACATCAAGCGGAACCAAAAAATAATGCGTGACCCCAGTTAAAGCATCACGCTTAACACTCTCACTTTACTGCTATAATACGATAAAAACCTATCTTTCCTTCGGGTGCTGTCTCCCAATAAATCCTACCATTATCTTCTCTAAACTGCCCAATCTCTGTCATAACATTAGTAAAGTCTGATATATTTGTGCTAAACTCCACCTTATAGCTGCTTGCTTCTGGCACTAAATCCCAAGAGAGGATAATTTTCTCCTCCACGAATTGAATAGCTACATTTTCGGGGCTTTGAAGAGGTAGCATTTGTTTTATTTTCACTCTGAATGGGTCTTTATCTTTAACTAATGGAAGATAGGCGGTCTTACCCAGCTCATTTGAACCGCTAAGGTAGTAAGAGATCTCTACTGTTGATTCTTGAGCGGGAATAAATGCTTGATAATAATTGTCTTCTGAAGAGGTAAAGGTCACTTCACTATACATTTGAGATTCATCAGTTTTCCAATAGAGCTTTAGCGATTCTTCCTGAAGAGAAGCTCCGCTATAAGAGACAAACTTTGCCTGAATAGGTATTGCCGTATGCTCTGAATAGTCTGGCAGCGGCACATGGCTGATATGAATCATAGAAAGATCTGGAATACCGTATGTGCGACAGTGTAGAGCGTCATCACTTAGCCAAGTGCCTGTAAAACCAATCACTTCATACCCTGGCATCGCCTCTTTGAAAGCATCCAATGCTCCTTTATCGTTTAACGTATTCATTTGCGGGACATAGACCTTGTCGTTTACTATAAGTGAATTCGCGTATGGTTCATTGAGTGACGTATTAACACGAAATATTTGATACGGGGTTCCATAAGAACTTATCTGTTGAGAAAAGTAGTTAACCGCCCCCTCTATTTTTTCATATTTCGGATGCGTAGGAGGAACTGAGCGAATCATAAGTTTATCCACCCCAATAAACTTAGCCCACGTATCAATATGCTCAATCGGACTTCCAGTCGGCTCGGGGTAGAGAAAATACTCTTCGATTCCCAAGTATGTTTTCATCCTTAACTCGATCTCTTCCTTTGTGAAATTAGCATTCTCTTTCAGAACTAAGTCAGTGGAAGCCCCTTTACCCATACCGTCAACCATCATATTACCACCTGTATGGTAGAGATTTAAATCGTATACATCAAGCCCAAAATAACCTCCTGCGAATTTAGGTATTCTATTATCATTGGGTCTTGGGCGATTATAGTTAAAGTCCACCATAGCTAATTCCGCTCCAGTACGTATGAACCAAGGACTATAGTCTCTTGTCCAATAACTATCGGTAGGGGTGACAATAAATTCACAGTTTTCGAGATTAACTCCATTTGCCTGAAAAAAGTTAACTGCCTGTTCTTTAATATTCGAGTTACCTATCAATATATAGAGAGTAGTAGTTTCTGAAAGACTTTTTATCAATGAGTATGGTACTCCTAATGGATAACGGATAAGCACCCCTTGCATCGGCTCAAACTCAGCGATAAATTCAACAGGCTCAGGCGGCGTATACCGGCTCACATTAGAAGACAAAGTCTCCATGGAGTTAAATTTTGACTGATTTATCTCCCCTTCTGCAAGAGCAAATACAACAGACAGGGATAGCCATATCCATAGGACAAAAATTTTCTTAAGATTTATCAAACTCAACCTCTCTTCATCAGTTCATTGCTCGACTGTTATTATCTCTCATAAAGAGGGTGGCTACATAAACATCTAACCTTGATCTGTCAAACAAATATCAAGCTTCAATCGTTAGACAGCTTAGCTTCTTGTTGAGTAACATCCAGTTTTTTCTACAAATTCCTTGACGACTAAAGACAGAGGCAAATACTTAGTTAAGTAAACTAATAACGTTTGGGAGTAACAATGTTTAGCAACAAAAGAGGAATCAGTATCTACTTAATAATCAGCATCGTCGGTGCTCTGGCTTTAGCTTTTATATTAATTCTGCCACAGGTAATGGATGTACAAAAGAAAGAGAACACTGAAAAATGTCTCAAGAATATGCGTGAAATCGAAAGTGCCGTTAGAAGATATATGAATGAACAAGAAGAAGATTTTAATGGTGACGCTACAGATCTTTTTAGAAACGGATATCTCAGAAAAGCTGTTTATGTCTGCCCTTCAGGGACACCTGAGTCTCGATACTTTCTTCAAGGGAATAGGAGTACTGGCAAAGTAACAGTTACCTGTCCACTTGAAAGTGAACTTCCAGATCACGTTCTCAAACTTCCATCAGAAGATAATTAACGAAGTTATATAAAAAAGGCCGTTCTATCTGTATAGAGCGGCCTTTCGAATGACATTCTATCTTTGATATAGCAACTGTATCATCAACCAACTGATATCATAATGAAAACAACTGAAAAACTCCAACGTTTCGTTGATTATATCTCAAAAAAACATACCGTGGAAATCAAGTATGATTTAGACAGAATCAATTTGATTCTGAAAAAGATGGGTAACCCTCATCACAAAATCAAGGGAATACATGTAGCGGGAACAAATGGCAAAGGCTCTACCTCAGCAATCTGTGAAGCGTTAGCTGTATCTGACAAACTCACTGTTGGACTTTACACCTCACCTCACTTAGTCGACTATAGAGAGAGATTTCGAATAAACGGACAGCTCATTCCTGCAGAAGAGCTGATTTGCCATTACCAAAGATGGAAGCCTCTCTTTGAAGAAGAGAACGCCACTTTCTTTGAAATAACCACTGCCCTTGCGTTCTCCCTGTTTGCAGCGAAACAATTAACCGCGAATATTTTTGAGGTGGGCTTGGGGGGAAAGTATGACGCTACTAACCCATTTTATCCCAATGTTTCTGTGATTACAAGCATCGGATTAGACCATACTCAAATCTTAGGGGATACTATCGAGCAGATTGCAGCAGAAAAAGCAGGTATAATTAAGAAAGGGATACCTGTCGTCGTTGGAGCCTTATCAAAATCAGCGCTGTCGACCATACAAAATATTGCCAAAGAGAGATCTGCCCCGCTTTATTCTTTAGGTTCTGACTTTATGGTGGAGCTGGTTGACATCTCAAAGCAAGGTACCAAGTTTAACTTTGTTAACAACTCTGACTCTATTCCCCTCCCGCATAGGATTGACGGTCTTAAAACAAATTTATTAGGTCAACACCAAGCGCATAATTCTGCGCTGGCACTCGTTGCCTATTCATTCTATCTTTCGGCCAATAAGTTAGCCTTTAATAAACAAACTGCAAGAGCAGCTTTGACTCAAGTAAACTGGCCAGGACGTCTTCAAGTAATCAATAAC
>JAJBBL010000132.1 GCA_020532365.1 Candidatus Cloacimonadota bacterium
CAGAGGTTCCATCACTGGCGATAGTTCCCGCTATATGAGTACCGTGTCCAGATTGGTCTGAAATATCGTGATTATTATCCATAAAGTTATAGCCGTGATTAGGATATCTCATATCAGTCCACAGGTTATCTTTTATATCAGTGTGAAGGATATTAAGTCCGCTGTCTATCACAGCCACCAAAACTCCGTCACCTTTGTAGCCGAGCTCCCATACTTCAGGTACATTCATCCTGCTAAGATTCCAAGCGATAACCCTTGTGTTTCCGCTGTCAGACTCTTTTTGAGTAACGGCATTATTGTATACTACGTCAGGGGCAGAGTCATAAGCAATAGTGGAGATTTCATCAAATCTATCTATAGCGATGAGTGCTTTAGGGGTGGCGTTAAACCCGATTGCATTATACAACCAATGATAGTTCGGTTGTGAGATTTCGCCACTCTCATGTAGCTCACTAAGTCTGCTTCTTAGTCGTTGTTGACTATTCGCAGAAAACTCCTTAAGGGTGGTTAAAGCTACTTCTCTTCTCTCACTCTTGCTTAGGTTCGCAACCTGTTCATAAAGTTGATCAGGGTTGTACTGTTCGCTCAGTAAAAGCACTACCGGATGCTTTATATCTTTAGAACCATCCAAGCTTAGTACAGAGTTAAGCCTCTCTTCCCCTTTATTCAAGGCAAATGAATAAAGATTAAGAACGAGTATCAAACTAATGCAAATAAGTAACATTTTTTTCATAGTACTTTCTCCCCCTATCTATTTAAGAAGTATCACTTTTTTTAGCAAGCTTTTTTTATTGGTAAGAAGTCTTATGAAATAAATGCCGTTAGGCAGCTCTCCCCCATTGTCGTCCCTAAAATCCCATTGATGCGATAGTTCTGATGCTCTCTGAGCTGTTAGATCGAACTGTTTTACTAACTCTCCCTTGATGTTATAAATAATCAGGCTTGATGGTGTCGTGTTGTCGATGCTATTGTATTCTATAAACAGACTTGAGTTCTTAGTGCCCGTCGCGCTATGAAAGCTAAAAGGGTTTGGATATACTTTTAAGTTGTGACTCTCTATTTCGTGCCATTTGTCATTAACCTTCGATTGGTCTAAAATATATCCTCCCATGCTAATTTTACTCGGCAAATACCCTTTTCTATATGCCCTTGCCTTTAAGACGAAAGATTCTTCCGCTACGATGGGCTGAACGTATAAGATAGCTGACGGGGTTGGCTCACGTGTGTCGTTTGTATAAAATATGGTTGCTCCTTCAGTGCTTGAAAGCTCAATTTTAACCGGATATGTATAGTGACCAGCTGGTGGGGAAAAGGTTGGATTGGAAACCGGTGGATTAATTGTAACCGAGACCGTATCGATTTGACCAGTCTCAAAATAGTCGTTCATTAATCTATAAGCAGCTGCAACGTAAAAGCTGTAATTTCCGGGCTCAGAGATGTGTAGAATGTAATCTGTATCTACAACATATTTATCATTTATGTAGTCAAAAGCGCCCTGGTTATAAGATTGATAAATGTAGAAGCCGAGTAGTTCAAAAAGCTCTGGATCGATATTTTCATTCTCTTCAATAGTCCAGCTTAGCTTTAGATAGTCATATCCTATCTCGCAACTAAGGGAATCTGGCGAATAATATTGGATGGGTGGAAGCTTAAAAAGATGCTTAGCGTTATCAATTATATCACCTGGGTGCTCGACAGTCAAAGACCAACTGGCCCCAACAATCAACAGCAGTAGACTCAATAAATAATAGCGCTTAAGCATCTAATTGTCATTGTTTGTTTTATTTACCTTAGAAGCATTACTCTCCTATGGTAGTGCTTATCATCAGTTTTGATTTTTAACAGGTAAATACCGTTGGTAGCGGTTCTATCTTGATGTGTTTTTAGATCCCACTCTACGTGCTGCATTCCACGACTGACATTTGAGAGCTGGAAGTTGCGGATGTGCTGTCCTTTAATGTTGTAAATATCAATGTCGATATTGCTTAAAGGTTCTGGAACAGCAAGCTCAATGGTCAGCGCTTCCCTACTCCTCGTCGTGCTGTTAGCTCTAACTGGGTTTGGATAGAGGCTGATAGTAAACTCTTTTGGTAGTGCATATATTTCATCAATGTCAGAGGTATTTACAATATACTGTCTGACCACCATCTCACTTGGCAAGCTTCCGAGTTTGTAAGCTATAGCTTTTAGGACAGTTGGTCTACTTAAAGAGAACGGTTCTTCATATATAGCCGCTGTATAGTCTGGGGTTGTTCCATCAATGGTGTAGAAAACAATCGTATCTTCTTCTACTTCAATAGAGGCCTCGATAGGTTCATTATATAATCCACTCGGAGGATAAATTTCAGGGTCAGCTATAGCGGGCAAAATGGTAACTTTATATGTATTTAATGATTTGGCTTCAACTGCTTTTCCTTTAATATTGTAAACTGCTGTAACGTAGAGATAGTAGTCATTAGCATCAATATAATGAAATTTATACTGAGTCTCTGAAATGGGGTTACTGTTTACCTTTTTAAAATCACTACCCTCTACTGACCAGTACACATTGAATCCTTGAAAATCAAACTCATCAAGGTTAATACCTTCATTAGTCTCAACACTCCAAGATAAATCTATGCTATCATAGCCCAGCAATGTTGTTATATCATAAGGTGGATGTGCCACACCGTGATTGTAGTGCGCAGGAAACGTTATATTATCAATCCAGGCGGCATCATCACCATGAATACCAGGAGTGTTTTTCACATAGATCCAGCTTACCAAATGTTTTCCCTTAGTAATTGGGAAGCTTGCTCTTTGCCACTCATTTTCTCCTGACCATTCAGCGATGGCAGAGCTACCTATATAGAATCTCAGGAAGTCGAATTTCTGTTCTGATGAGGTCTTAAAATAGAAGACAATGTCACCATCCTCTTTAAGATCGAGGTTTAGTATCAATCTTGTTGAACCTACACTTTTGACTTTACCACTTCTTGCAGAGTATGACCCGGCAAATACTGAATCATCAGTAATATACCACTCTTCTGAGTCTTCACCTGTAGTTATAAAATCCCAATCATAGTTTGGGAATTCACCTGAATCAAAGTCAATAGTTGAAGAAGCTTCTGTTTCGAACGACCACACCTCACTCTCACTTGCTCCAAAGCTATTATGTGCTACTATTTTCCAATAATAGGTAGTTGAAGGTTGAAGCGCTTCTGTGTGTTTGTAGTGTGAATCGGTTAGCTCCATTCCGTTTACTATGTTAGTCGGTGGACTATCAGTTCCAAAATAGAGGTTATATGAAGTTGTCTGCCTGTTTTTTTCCCATCTTAGAACAGGGTCGATTACAGTGTTAGATTTTTCATCGTGAGGCGCGACGTTAAACGGAGCTCCGGGAGATCTATTATCAGTTAAAGTTTCAGACGCTTTATAGACATCTAAGCTCCCTGAACCAAACTTATTGCTTTTTGTGTCTGATAGTTTACGAGCATTTTCCTCTAAGATTTGAGTGATTTTTTCTGGAGTTAGACTCGGGTCTTTACTGAGCAATAGTGCAATAGCCCCAGCTACTGCTGCTCCAGCTAAACCTTGATTTGAATATTCAGAGTAGTTGCTTGAAGAATTGTCGATACTGGTCACCTTGACGCCAGGGGCTACAATGTCTGGTTTGATCAACCCCATTTCAGAATCATAAGGGTAGTCGTTAAACTCTCCAATGTCTTCCCAAGTAACAGGACCTTCGCCGCTCATAGCATAATAAGAGTCATCAAAGTATGTTGCTCCTACTGTTAACACAGCACTTAGGCCCCCTTTTTCTACTTGGTCAGGGTGTAGCCAAGGTGGTGGACAATCTGCTGGAGAGTTAATATTTGTGGGTGGCGGATTTACTGAACTGGAAGTTCTGTTAGTTGATACGACTGCTAAAAGACCAGTGGAGAGAACATTTTCCATCGTGTTACGATAAAACTCTCTTAAATAGTCCATTGATTCACCAGGATCTCCTCTTAAGATCAACATATCCGCATCGTGTTCTATTGCAAACTCTATACCTTCTACCAGATCACTCGGATAAAGCCTATAACCACCTCTAACTTTAAGAACCATTAGTGATGATTTTGGAGCTAAACCCGTTTTTATCCCATTTGTACCGTCACCAGCAATTATACCACTAAGCATCGTGCCATCACTTTGCATTACTCCTGGGTAATTATTGTCGTCAAAAAAGTTATAGCCGGCATGTGGATAGTCGGAATGAGTCCAAAGCTGATTCCTTATATCATTGTTTTCTAAGTTAACACCATCGTCAAGTAGGGCAACCACTACCCCTTGTCCAAAATAGCCTTGCTCCCACAGTTTATCTGCACCAGTCGTAGTGATTATTTGTCCAACTTCACTTTCTGTTCTCACCTCATCATTGAATCTAAGAGGTGTTTCTGTTGTGTCACTACCCTGCTCTTTGATTTCCTTGTGGTCGTAAAGTAGACTCTTAATATCTTGTCGTTGATTTAGTTCCTTTAAGGTCTGCATAGATGCTTTCACTGAAACAGCATTGCAAATCCAAAAGAAATGAGGATCTGTTAATAAACCGTTCGTCTCACCCTCTATAAGGTACCTTCGGAGACTACTTTGATTGTTTTTACTAAACTCCTTAAGCACAGATACCGTTCTCTCTCTACGCTCTTTTTTTGGAAGATCTTTAACCTCATTGTAGAGCTGATTTGTGTTATATTGTTCTTCCAACACAATAATGATCGGTATGTGTTCGTTTGATTCTTCGTAGTCTGATAACACTTCGTTAAGTTCTAATGTACCTTTCTCAATACTAATACCGTAATTATTATTATTAAACGACACCAGCATTAACATCGAGATAAATATTGCATACACCCTATGCATAGTTTCCTCCTTGTTAGTCATTTGCAACGTCAAAGTTGCAATTGGCGTACCATCTTGTTCAACTATAGTCTTCATTGTTAAGCAAGACAGGTTTTTACACCCTCTTCCTTATGTACAATCTATCAACAAGATGGTACGCAATCACTTTTAAGATAAGGATATCTTGTTTTTTACTATCTTAAAAGCATTACCCTTCTATGGTAGTGTTTGTCATCAGTTTTGATTTTTAATAGATAAATACCGTTGGTAGCTGTTCTATCTTGGTGTGTTTTCAGATCCCACTCTACGTGCTGTATACCACGGCTTACATTTGAGAGCTGGAAGTTACGGATGTGCTGTCCTTTAATGTTGTAAATATTGATGTCGATATTGCTTAAAGGTTCTGGAACAGCAAGCTCAATGGTCAGCGCTTCCCTACTCCTTGAAGTGCTATTAGCTCTAACTGGGTTTGGATAGAGGTTGATAGTAAACTCATTTGGTAGCGCATATATTTCATCAACGTTAGAGGTATTTACAATATACTGTCTAACAGCTATCTCACTTGATAAACTACCGAGTTTATATGCCTTAGCTTTCAGAATAGTCGGCTCTGTTAGGTAGAGTGGCTTTTCATACATTGTTGCCGTATAGTCAGGCTCTGATCCATCGATGGTATAAAAGACAATTGCATCCTCTTTAATTTCAATACTGGCCTCGATTGGTTCATTATACGTACCACTTGGAGGGTATATATTCGGTTCAGCTATTTCAGGTAAAATGGCAATCGCGACAGTGTTTGTTGGTTCAGTTTCGATTACTTCTCCTTTAATTTTATATACTGCTGTAACGTAGAAGGAATAATCGAAAGGATTGTTGTACTTAAAGCTATATTGAGGCTCTGGTATGGGTGAATCATTTAGCTTTATAAACTCATCTCCCTCTTGTGAGCTGTATAGGTTAAACCCTTGTAAATCGAAGACAGAGGGGTTAACATTTTCATTGAACTCGATATTCCAAGAGAGGTCTATATGATCATAACTTAACGATGTTGTTAGCTCCTCTGGTAAATACACCACACCAAGAGTGTAGTGAGAAGGCAATGAGATGTAATCAATCCAGGAAGCGTCTTGACCATGACTATCTACAGTGTTTTTTGTATAGACCCAGCTTATCGAGTGTTTTCCCTTTTCAATTGGGAAGGTTGCCCTTTGCCAGTCATTTTCTCCTGACCACTCAGCTATGGCAGCGTTGCCTATATAGAATCTTAGCAAAGCGTGTTTCTGCTCTGATGAGGTCTTAAAATAAAAGGTAATATCCCCATCCTCTATTGCTTCAAAGTTTAGCACTAATCTTGTTGAACCAATACCTTTGATCTGACCACTTCTTGCAGAGTAAGATCCGGCATATACTGAATCATCAGAAATATACCACTCTTTTGAGTCTTCACCTGTAGTTATAAAATCCCAGTCATAGTTAGTAAATTCACCTTTCTCAAAGTCAATTTCTGGGGGTAGTTCAGTATTGAAGGACATTACCTCGCTTTCGGTAGACATATCATTGTGATGCGCCACTAATTTCCAATAGTAGGTTGTAACAGGTTTTAAAGCTGAACTATGCTTGTATACAGGTTCAGTCAAATTCAATCCGTTAACTAAATTAGTAGGTGGATTATCAGTTCCAAGATAGAGTGAATATGAGGTTGTAGGTCTGTTTTTCTCCCATTTGAAGACAGGGTCTGTTACTACATTTTCACTCTCATCAAGTGGACTTGTAATAAGCGGCACACCAGGACCTCTGTTGTCTGTAATTGCTTCGCAAGACTCGAAAACTTCAAGACGTCCTGAGCCAAAGGTGCTGCTTTTTTCATCAGATAGTTTATGTGCGTTCTCTTCGAGTATTTGTGTAATCTCCTCTGGTGTTAACTCAGGGTTCTTGCTTAACATAATTGCAATTGCTCCAGATACCGCAGCACTGGATATTCCTATTTTTTCTGTTTCAATATAACCTTTTTCTTCATCAGCGGATAAAGTTGTTACCCTATATCCAGGCGCACATAAGTCAGGCTTAATTAAACCAATTCCGGGATCATAAGGATAATCTTCATATTCAGTGACGTCTTGCCAAGTAACAGGTCCTTTAGTTGCACCCCAACGGCTGTCAGAGAAATCAGTTTCTGCAGTTGTCAAAACTGCACTTACCCCTCCTCTCTCCGCTTGATCTGGGTGTAACCAAGGGGGTGGACAATCAGCTATCGGTGCAACTATTTCAGGAACTGCTTTCTCATAGATTTTATCGTTAACACCAGCTACAACTATAAGACCGGCGGATAGAGTGTTAACCATAGTATTACGTATAGTATCCCTTACAGATGTAGTCATACCGTGATCTGCTTTTATACTTATTATGTCTGCATTATTTTCAATCGCAAACTGGATGCCATTAAGAGTTGCTGAAACATCAAGCATTGAGCCTGATCTCGAACCAACCACAACTATCATAAGTTTTGCTTTTGGAGCAATACCCGTTCTAAAGCCGTCGGTACCGTCTCCGGCAACGATTCCAGCAAACTGTGTACCTGGACTATAAAGATCGTCATCGTAAGTTTGATAAGTATTAAAGTGGTAATTGTAGCCATGGTGTGGATAATCAGGGTGGGTCCAGAGATTGTTTTTAATATCATTTTTATTGTAGTTTACCCCGCTTCCAAGCAAAGCAACCACTACACCTTGACCATAATAACCTTGCTCCCATGCTTTATCGGCACCAGTCTTTGTTATAAGGAGTCCTACCTCTTCTGTTCTGGCTTCATCACCATTCCAGTCTGAAAAGTCCAAGGTATCGTTCTCATAGTCGGCTTCTATTTCCGGAGTATATACTAATTTTTTCACGTTATGATGTTTATCGAGCTTTTGTAATGCTTGGACTGAAGCTTGAACTGATATAGCGTTAGTGATCCAAAGGTATTTTGGATTTGAAAGTATACCGTTTGCCTCTCCCTCACTAATATGCTTGCGAATACTCTTTTGACTATTACTGCTAAACTCCTTAAGCGCAGATACCGTTCTCTCTCTACGCTCCTTTTTCGGAAGATCTTTAACCTCATTGTAGAGCTGATTAGAGTCATATTGTTCTTCCAACACAATTATGATCGGTATGTGTTCGTTTGACCCTTCGTAGTTTAATAACGCCTCATTTAGTTCTAAAGTACCTTTCTCAATATTAATGCCGTAAATATTATTGAATGATACCAGCATCAAGATCGAGAAAATTATTACATGTACCCTATACATAGTTCCCTCCTTGTAAGTTAATCTGTTATCTTAACAGCATCACTCGTTTGTGGTAAACATCGCTTCCTGTATGCAGCTTAATGAAGTAGATTCCGTTAGGAGCTGATTTACCTTGAGCGTTTCTCAAATCCCATTGGATATACTTGTGCCCTCTTTCTACATTTGAAAGCACAAAGTCTTTAATTAACTGACCCTTTATATTATAAATATCGATAGAAACTTTGTCAAGTGGAGAATTAGTTGACAGCTCAATGGTTAGGTTTTGAGTGCCTCTACTTACGTTAGAAATTCCTACCGGGTTTGGATAGATATCTATGGTCAATTCTCCAGAGTGAATTACTTGTTCAGTAATATCGGTTGTTATGATTTCGTAATGAGCTAAAACAATTTCACTTGGTAAACAGCCGAGCTGATAAGCACGCGCTTTAACAATTGTGGTTTCAGTTAGCTCAAAAGGTTTGTCATAGAGAAGTGATGTGTAGCTTGGATCTGTTTCGTCTATCGAGTAATAGACTTCAGTATCTTCTTCTACTTCAAAGCTTACCATAATAGGCTCATCGTATTCTCCAGCTTCCGGGCTTATTGAAGGCTTGGCAATTGCAGGCAGAATTGAGACACTGACAATATTGGATGGCTCTGTTTCGACTATTTTACCTCTAATTCTATAAACGGCTGTTATGTAGAAAGAGTAGTCTGCCGCACTGTCATAGAAATAGTTGAAGTTTTGGTTTTCTATAAGATCTTCATTAAGCTGAGTGAACTCACCTTCATTCAGTGACATAAAGAGATTAAATCCTTGAAGTGTAAATTCAATCGGATTAGCATCCTCATTTATTTCAATCTGCCAGTCGAGCCCTATCTGTTCATAATCTAAAGTTAAAGACAGCTCTTCAGGGGTGTAGACAATATTGGGTTTAAAGTGAGGCGGGAGTGTTATATTGTCGATCCAGACGGCATCTTCACCTGCAGAACCCATTGTGTCTTTAGCATAAACCCAACTAAACCCTTTAATTCCGGGGGTTACAGGGTATTCAAAGCGTTGCCAATCGTTTTCGCCAGACCATTCAGCAAGCATCTCGTTATCAATATAGAATCTAAGTATATCACTTCGAGACTCTGTTGATGTTTTGTAATAGAAAGAGATGATCCCCTCCTCTTTTACCTGAGCGGTTACCCTCATTCTTGTGAAAGAACCATCATTTATTTCTCCACTTCTTGCAGAAAACTCCCCCTCATAAGCATAGTCATCAACTATGCTCCAGTTTTGAGCATCAGCACCAGAGGTACTGAAGTCCCATTCGTAAGGGGCAAACTCGGCTGTTTCAAAGTCGATGGTCACAGGTAGTACGGTTTTGAATGACCATATGTCCCCTTCAGTGCTGCCATATTGATTATGAGCATCGACTCGCCAAAAATATTGAGTGTCCGGCTCTATGGTATTATACAGGTTATATATACCTTCTTCAAGTTTAATACCGTCAATCACATTAGATGGTGGGTTATCAGTTCCCAAATATAGTGTGAAAGAGTCTGTCTTACAGTTTTTAAGCCATTTTATATTTGCTTCAAGGGGTATCTCTATCCCCTCATCCATAGGGTAAGATAAGAATGGTTTCCCCGGCACTTTATCGTATTGGATTCTTTTGCTCGCTGCATATATGTCTAAAATCCCTGCACCACGTTCGTTATCTTTATTTGCAGTCCCATGCCTGTAAGCAGTTTCTTCTATATATTGAGTGATTTGTTCAGGGGTTATTTCTGGATCCTTGCTGATCAGAAGAGCTATTGCTCCGGCTGTAGTAGGTGCGGCCATAGAAGTACCTGAATCTTCTCTATATCCGGTATTATTATTATAAGTAAGTGATTTAACATCGACACCAGGTGACGCTATATCAGGCTTTATCAACCCTGTTTTGCCTGCTAAAGGATAATCTTTGTAGCCATCTACGTCTTCCCAAGTTGTTGGCCCTTTTGATGACCAGCTGGCAATATCGTTTTCTATGTCAGATGCGCCTGAGGTGAAAACTGCACTCACTCCTCCCCCTGAGGTCAGAAATGGACTTCGCCAAGGGGATGGGCAATCAGAAGGTGAGCCTATATTAGCAGGTGCGGGCATATCTGAAGAATCGCCACCGTTTCCAGCAGCCACTGAAGCTATTACGCCGGCAGATAAAGTGTTGACCATTGTATCACGCAAAAGTGCTCTATTTGGACGCTCCTTATGATACCAGCCAAGAGAAATACTTAAAACGTCGGCTCCATGCTCTACTGAGAACTCAATTCCTTGAATTAGTATACCTTGTCCAATATCACCATAAATTAATACACCTACTGCCATAAGTGTAGACATCGGTGCCAATCCAGTTCTCGTCCCCGAAGTACCATCGCCGACTATAGTTCCACAGCAGTGTGTGCCATGCCAAAAAGTGTCCATTGTATCATAGTCATCGTTGACGAAATCATAGCCATGGTATGGATAATCTTCATGAATCCATAAATGTCCTTTTAGATCCTCATGGTTATAGTTGACACCACTATCAAGTACAGACACTACAACCCCTTGTCCATAATAACCCTCTTCCCA
Source organism: Candidatus Cloacimonadota bacterium (assembly GCA_020532365.1). Lineage (GTDB taxonomy): Bacteria > Cloacimonadota > Cloacimonadia > Cloacimonadales > JAJBBL01 > JAJBBL01. The sequence goes on from JAJBBL010000132.1 coordinate 10,735, forward strand.
GAGTTTATCAGCACCTACTTGAGTAATATTGTATGATAGTTCCTGGTTAAAATGCTTAAACTCGTGCTGATCATTATTAAATGTTTCGTTTAACTTGGGGTCTTCCGCTGGCATTACTTGGCGCATAGGATCATACAGAATCGATGAAATATCTTCACGCTTGTCCAGCTCAACCAAGAAAGATGGCTTCGCTTTTAAGACCACTATATTAGTAATCCATAGGAATTTAGGTGACTCAACTAACTTTGATTTCTCTCCCTTCAAAATTAAAGGTTTGATCTCACTTTGAGTCTTATCGCTAAATTCTTTAAGGGTTGAAACAGTAACTTCACGCCTCTCTTTTTTAGGGAGATCTTTTACTGAACTATAAAGAGCTTCAGGATCAACTTGTTCTTTCATAACTATTATCACAGGTAACATAGTAGCCTGATCAGCCTCTAATAACACCTCATTGAGCTCTGAGTTACCCTTGGTCAGTTGTGATGCCGAGAGCAAGCTCACACTTAGTAGAATAAACAATACTAAAAGGAAAATATACTTGCTATACATAATCTCCTCCTTGCTATCTTAAAATTATGGCTTTACTGTAATACTGTTGTTTGTCCGCAGATACCTTAACAAAATAAATTCCGTTAATAACCTCTCTATTCTGGTTGTTTTTCAAATCCCACAGGATGTTGTGTGACCCTTTTGTTGCGCTTACTATAGAGTAGTTTTTAATAAGCTGCCCTTTGATATTGTATATATCAACGTCGATCTTATTCTGATCCGACGGTAGCAGTAACTCTATGCTCAAAGATGGGTTACTTCTTGAGAAGACTGTACCCCTAACTGGATTAGGATAAAGATTGATTGCAAACACATCTGGATATTCAATAGTTTCTTCAACATTTGTCGTTTCAATGACATACACAGAGATGACCGTTTCACTGGAGAGATACCCATATTTGTAAGATTTGGCTTTAATTGTTGTAGATTCAGTTAGCTCAATTGGCTCAACATATTGCGTTGAAGTAAAAGTTGGTTCTGTGTCGTCAATCGTGTAAAAGGTTACACATTCTTCATCCATAACTTCTATTTCAACAGTTTTAGGTTCACTATACTCTCCAGCCTCTGGGATAAACTGAGGAGTATCTACAGTCGACTGAATAGATATTGAATAGGTGTCGGAAGGGTCAGATTCTATTACTCTACCCATTATTTTGTATACGCCTGTAATGTAGAAAGAGTATGTTCCCAAGCTGTCATAAGGGTATACAAACTCATTTTCGGCAATTGGCTCTTCGTTGAGAAGTGTAAACTCTCCCTCATCTTCAGTACTGTAAACATTGTACCCCAAAAGAGAAAATTCAATAGGGTTGGCATCTTCATTAATTTCTATACCCCAGCCTAAGTTTATACTGTCATAATCAAAGGTATGATTCAGGTCCTGAGGGTTATATACTACAGACGGTTTGTAGTGTATTGGCAATGTTACACTATCGATCCAAACAGTGTCATCACCTTGTGAGACCATCATATCTTTGATGTAAATCCAGCTGAAGCTTCGATACCCTGCTTCTACAGGGAATACCACTCGCTCCCAATCATTTTCGCCTGACCAATCAGCAATCATCTCATTGTCAATATAGAAGCGTAAAAAGTCACCATTTTTTTCAGTAGAAGTCTTTACATAAAAAGAGATTATTCCGTCTTCTTTGATCCGGGTAGTTAATCTCATCCTGGTGGAAGAGCCGTGGTTGATTTGGCCACTTTGAGCTGAGCGTTCGCCGTCAAAAGCAACTTCATTAGAGATAAACCATTGTTGTGACTCGTGCCCTGACACATTGAAATCCCATTCGTAAGGAGCGAACTCGTTGTTTTCAAAGTCGATGGTAATAGGTAATACTGTTTTAAATGACCACACATCGCCCTCTGTAGAGCCGTACTGATTGTGAGAATCTACTCGCCAAAAGTATTCAGTTTCAGGCTCTAACAAACCTTCTGGAACGTACATTGTTTCTTCTAATTCTAAGCCATTAATAAGGTTTGTAGGTGGGTTATCAGTACCCAGATATAAGATGTATTTAGTAGTAGGTAGGTTTACCTTCCATTGAAGTGATGTGTAGGTAATTACATCAATACTTTCATCTGAAGGGTTAATATTGAAAGGTTTACCCGGAGGACGTGTATCTATGATTCTGTCACACGCTGCTTTTATGTCGATACGACCTGCACCGTACTCATTACTTTTTTTATCGGTCTTTTTCAGAGCAGACTCTTCAATTATTTGAGCTATTTGTTCAGGGGTAATGGTAGGGTCTTTACTTATGAGTAGCGCTATTGCACCGGCAGTTGTGGGGGTAGCCATTGATGTACCTGAATCTGGTTTATAACCGGTATCATCGTCATGCTTCAAAGAAATAACATCAACACCAGGGGCAGAAATATCAGGAACTATAAGTCCGATACCAGGTTTATATGGATAGTCGTTGAACCCTGTGACGTTTTGCCAAGTGACCGGCCCTTTAGAAGAAAAATCGGCTATCACATCAGTCGGCTCAGTAGCTCCGACTGTTAAAACGGCACTCAAACCACTTTTTTCTGTCTGATCTGGGTTCAGCCAAGGGGGTGGGCAACTACCGGGAGCTGCTACGTTATCAGGTATAGCGTATTCTTGTAAAAAGCCAGCGTTACCTGCTGCTACAGAAGCAATGATCCCCGCCGATAAAACGTTCATCATCGTGTTTCTAAGCATTATACGATTTGGCTCAAATTTATGGTACCAACCAAGAGAGATGCTCAAAACATCAGCACCGTTCTCTATAGCAAATTGGAGTGCTCTGTTTAATGTGACATCGTCTCCCCTTCCTTTATCATCCAAAATCTGTAAAGCCATGATTTTTGATTCGGGAGCAATACCAGTCCTGATGCCAGAAGTACCGTCACCAGCAACAGTTCCAGCACAGTGAGTACCGTGTCCGTCTTGATCGATAGGATCGTTTGTGTTATAGGCAAAGCTGTATCCGTAATTGGGGTATTCAGGACTTATCCAGAGGTTATTCTTGATATCCGTATGATTGTAGTTGAGTCCGCTGTCTATGACGGCTACGACTACACCTTGACCAAAGTAGCCTTCTTCCCACACCTTATCAGCCCCTATTTGCGGTATATTGTATGAAATATCTTCGTCTACACGAATGCTACTTACTAGATTATTTCTATAGAAAACCTCATCTTCAAGAATCATATTCCGTTTAGGGTTGTAGATAATAGTCTGAATATCATCCCGTTTATCAAGCTCCTCAATAACCTCAAGGTTAGCCTGCATAGATATGCTATTATAAATCCATAGAAAATGAAGAGAATCAAGTGCTTTGCTCTTTTCTCTCTTAAGTAGCTCTTTCTTTATGTCCTCTTGGGTTTGCTCGCTAAACTGCTTAAGCGTAGAGACCGTAGTCTCCCTTCTCTCCTCTTTTGAAAGGTTTTTAACAGTGTCATAAAGAAGCTGAGCATCATACTGCTCTTTCATTACTACTATAACAGGGATTAAAGCATCCTGCTGTAGGTTTTCTTGTAAATACTCATTTAAGTCGGCACTCCCCTTTTCAATGTAAAGAGCCGACAACACTGAAATAGTGAGAAATAATGAAATAATAGAAATAAGCGCAAATTTACGAGCCATCTCTTCTCCTATAAATTATTTAGAGGCCGTATCTTGTTTGAAGATACGGCCCTATAGTTAGATTATTATCTTAAAATCATTACCCTCTTGTGATGGAGCTTACCGTCTGTATTAAACTTCAAGAAATAGATCCCGTTAGTGGCCTCTTTGCCTTGATTGTTGAGTAAGTCCCATTGTAAGATATGATTACCTCTACTTACGTTAGAGAGATTGTAGCTTCTTATAAGCTGCCCTTTAATATTGTATATTTCAATATCCAAGTTACTTAGGTTTGCCGGTATAGATAAATCTATGTTTAAAGCGGCGCTACCTCTTGAACTACTCGCTGTACTAACAGGGTTTGGGTACAGATTTATATTAAATATGTTAGATAGTACATTGTTTTCCACATTAGTCTGATGAATTGTGTACTCTGCGGATGTTATTTCGCTTGGCAAGTAGCCGAGTTTATAACTGATCGCTTTGATAACTGTTGATTCTCCAATTTCAAAAGGCTCTTCATAAAGGGTAGAGTCAAGTGAGGGTGTAGTGTTATCCGTTGTGTAAAACACCTCTACTTCTTCATCCTCAGTTTCAATGCTGACCATAATTGGCTCGTTATACTCACCAGCTTCAGGTGAGAACACTGGCATATCAATAGCTGGGTGAATGAGACAATCAACCATTTCTGATGGATCGGTTTCAACTATCTGTCCTCTTATTTTATAAACAGCTGTGACATAGAAACGGTAGTTATCAGCAGTACTAACAGCAGCTGAATAACTGTTCTCCTCTATGAGATTACTGTTTATTCTCTCAAACTCAACCTCTCCATCACCTATTGCCCAGTACAAATTGAATCCTTGTAAGGCAAACTCAATAGGATTAGCATCTTCGTTAATTTCTATATTCCAGTTAAGGTTTATTGATTCATAATCCAGTTCCATAGTAAGCTGCTCCGGAAGGTAAACTATTGTAGGCTTGTAGTGACGAGGCAAAGTAATATTGTCGACCCAAACGGCATCCTCACCATAAGAGTTCATCGTATCTTTTACGTACACCCAACTAAAGCTTTTATACCCTTCAGTAACAGGGAAGTATACTCTTTGCCAGCCTAAATCTCCAGACCATTCACCCTGTATCTCGTTATCTATATAGAAACGGAAGTGGTCGCTTCGGTATTCACTTGAGAGCTTAAAATAGAAGGAGATAATCCCATCTTCCTTGATTCTGGTTGCTAAACGCATTCTCGTCGTTCCACCATCATTAATTTTACCGCTCTGAGCTGAAAAGTCACCTGCGTAAGACACTTCATCAGTAATAAACCATTCTTGTGACTCTTGGCCGGAAGTAGTGAAATCAAACTCATAAGGAGCAAACTCATTGTTTTCGAAATCAACTGTCACAGGTAAAACAGTGTAGAATGACCAGACTTCACCTTCAGTAGAACCAAAACTATTTGTTGCATCAACTCTCCAAAAATATTCTGTATCAGGCTCTAAGAGTCCTGTTGGGAGATATGACGATTCTTCTAAGCTCATACCATTAATAACATTGGTAGGCGGATTATCAGTACCCAGATATAGAGTATAAGATATAGTAGGCTTGTTTTTAACCCATTTTAATGGAGTTTCTAAAACGACTTCGATCTCTTTGTCTTTAGGGATTGATACAAACGGAGCACCTGGAGGCGTTTCTGAGGTTATCTTTGCTGCTGCTGCTGCAATATCTAAGCGTCCTGCACCATAATCGTTACTCTTTGTCTGTGTCTTTTTAAAAGCAGCCTCTTCAATGTATTGTGCTATTTTTTCAGGGGTAATGTCTGGATCTTTACTAATCAAGAGCGCTATGGCACCGGCCGTTGTAGGGGCCGACATAGAGGTACCAGAGTCTTCCCTATACCCCCTAATGTCATCGTGACGTAACGACTTAACTTCGTAACCAGGAGAGGAAATATCAGGTTTAATTAAACCCATTTCAGGACTAAAAGGATAGTCATGATACCCTTCAACATCTTGCCATGTTACCGGACCTCTGGATGAGAAATCTACTATATTGTCTTGCTGATCAGTAGCTCCGGAAGTAAACACAGCACTTATTCCACCACGTAATGTTTGATCAGGGTTAAGCCAAGGGGGAGGACAGTCTGAAGGGGTGGCTACGTTATCCGGAATCGGATAATCACTCTGAGAAGCTCCTGCATTAGCAGCTGCTAAAGAGGCAATTACACCTGCTGAAAGAGCGTTTTCCATAATACCACGTATCGTTGCTCGATCCGGGTCATACTTGTGA
>JAJBBL010000201.1 GCA_020532365.1 Candidatus Cloacimonadota bacterium
TCTTTAACTCCAGCGAGTGGTATTTTGACGATTTTATCGGCGATTGAAAGGGTATCTTGCGAAATACCGGTCGCTTCGTTACCGACTATGATAATGGCAGGGTCAGTTATATGAGCCTCATAAATCGACTCTGCCTGCTCTCCCGTCTCCAGCGCAACTATTGACAGGTCAGGGTTTTCAGCTTTAAGTTTTTCGATCAATTTTATCGAATCTATTTCTTGTTCCCATTCGATTAAGAGCTCTGTATTGAGCGCTGTTTTCTTAACTTTTGGGTTATCTGGCGTGGGGGTATATCCGCAGAAATAGAGCTTTTCTAATCCGAAACACTCACTCGTTCTAATCATTGAGCCGATATTAAAAGTAGATCTAATATTCTCGAAGAGTGCGTAAAGGGGTATTTTACTTTGCATATCCGAACTTAGTTTTGTGTCGGTGCGTGGAAGGATATCTGTATCTCTTACCCCTCGGCTATGCTTGTCCATAAAGGGTTTAGCGAATTCAACAAACTTAACTAAATTCATACTCTCACTTAGCTCTTCTTTGTTCTCAAAGAGGTGTTTAAGATCGGTGTGCTCCTCTTTTTCCAGGTAGCCAATAACCTCAGAAAGGTTGCTCAAGAGTCTCTTTCTAACTTCAAGTTCGTTCCAATTATCAACAATTTGCTCTAAAAACGAGGTAACGACTCGAATTTTCTTTTCCGTTGAGAATCGAGTAAACTTTCTTTTTGAATACTGCATCCTTTTTTCCATATCCCTCTCAAATATCCTGCTTAATCTTCGAGTCACCTTCTGCTAAGATAAGGGTAGTTGTCAAAGCATATCTGCGTTCACTTCTTGACAAAAGATTAGCAGAGTGGTCTTTGGTGTGGTGACATTTTATATTAAGGGAAGGTATGTTGAAAGTAGCGATAACTGGCGTTAACGGCTTTTTAGGGAGCAATCTGCTAAAGGGCTGTTTAGAAAAGGGGTATGACGTTCGAGGTCTTGTTCGTTCGGGGGCGAGAACTACCCTTTTACCGGATAATTTTGAGCCTACAGTGGTAAATTACTGGGACTCTAAAGATATCGAAAGGGTTCTCTCAGGTCAAGAGATCCTTATTCATAACGCTGGGATTACCAGAGGTAAAGACTGGGGTGAGTTCGATCGTAAAAATGTGGAGATGACTGCCAAAATATTGCAGGTAGTTAACCATATTGACTCGATCAAGCAGGTTATTTTTATCAGTAGTCAAGCTGCAGCCGGGATGTGCAAAGGTAAGAGGGGTAAATTAGAGGTCGACGAATGCACCCCGATCACCTATTATGGAAAGAGTAAACTATTGGCAGAACGAGAGATAATGGCGAATTGCTCTAAAAACTGGACTATTATTCGCCCAGCCTCTGTGTTTGGCGCTGGAGATCGAGATTTTCTGCAGTATTTTAAGTTAGTTAAACATAAGTTAGCGCTTTTAGTCGGCTTCAAAGATAAATACGTAAGCCTTATTTATATCAACGACTTAGTTGATTTAATCATCAAAACTATCGGAAACGAAGAGGCTTACGAAGAGATATTTTTTGCTTCATCAGAAAAAAGCTACAGCTGGGATGAGTTTATCGACGCTTTGGAAAAAGCTACTGACAAAAAGACGGTGCGGATCCGTGTGCCCGAATTTTTAGTCTACCCTATCGCACTTTTCGGCGAGCTCAAGGGGTTATTCTGTGGACGTCCCGCTTTAATAAATCTTCAAAAGGCGAAGGAGATTGTTGGCGATTATTGGATTTGCGATAGTAGCAAAGCAAAACAGCTCCTTAATTTTGATACCGAGGAAGAGTTGAGCGACAAATTAAAAGCGACTTATCTCTGGTATAAGGAGCATAAATGGCTTTAAATAAACAGATTCTTGTATTACTCATAATCCTCTTCTCGCTATCGTTCGGTGTTTGGCTAACCGCCTCTGAGACTGAGGAGATTGACACCTTGAAGATTGAAATTAAAACCGAACTGCCTGACACCACAAAAATCATACCTGCTAAGGTTATGAAAAGAACACCTCCCATTCTCCCGCAAGATGTAGATCCAGACGAGATTGAAGGGGTTGTGAGCATAGAAGTGTTTTTAATGCCGACGGGTGAAATAGCTCGCACAGAGATCAAAAATTCTATCCCGGAGTTAGACAGTTTAGCTGTAGAAACAATTAAAGATTGGACATTTAGCCCCGCCATACAAAACAGGAGAGCTATTTTTGGTTCTTTGACTGTTGACGTCGATTTTTCGCCAGAAGGGGTAGCTGAAATAATTAAAACAGAGAAGAAAGGTGGAGAGTATGAGTTCGACCTCGTAGCCATACGTGACTCGCTTGACGAGCTAATAAACGGAAAACAAGAACCATTTAATCATACTCTTACGAAAAATGAGCTAATCTATCAGAGTGAGAACTATCATCTAATCGCATCCCAGCAGATTTTGCCCTATACTACTAAAAATGGATTTTCTGTAATACCGGTACAAAGCACGCCGTTCCATCTCTTTCAAAACTATTACCCTTTTTATGATTACGAGGTTTACCCCAACAGATGGTCTTTCGACAATAGAGAGTATGTTTTCCCGATCACCTTTGCCGAGGCTAACCTCGGTATAGGGTTTATGAAAATGGACTACGGACACTTCACCGTCGCTAAAAACAATAGTTTTGGGGTGAAGGATTTACAAGTATACTCGTCGGTCTTAATGCAAGATGGATTTTGGATGGGTGGATACGAAAAGAGTAGCAACTTTTTCTTAAACGTAAAATATCCGTATCGAAAGCAGCTTTTTAACTGGCAATCGATGACGGTTACACAGGATATCCCGCTGATCAAACTCCGCAATTCAATCGATCCTGACCTGTATGAGGTTTACACTGAGAAGATAGTCGATCACGCTTTTACTTGGCAAAACCCGATTGTTAACGCAGGATTCCGCCTTGAAAAAGTTGTGTTAGGTAAAGACAAGAGAAATGAAAAGCCGGAAAGAAAGATTTTGCAGCTTATGCTTGAGCGCCCAATTAGCTGGAAAAAACATAAAATGACCCTCTCGTGGGAACATCTAATAATAGAAGAGACGCCAAAAAGCTTCAGTAGCCCCTATCTGGCTAAAGACAAAGATGATGTTTATAAAGGTGAGTATGAATTCAGAGGGGATGTAGTCAACCTACACGCAGTTGCATTTAACGGTCTAAACTGTAGTTACCACCTCTCCGGTGAGCTTTCTCTGCAGCCGTTTCAACAGCTTTCTTTCGGTCCCGGAGTGCTACTTTCTAAACTAAAAGATGACTCCGTCCAATTTTACACCTACCCTGAAGATGACTACTTCCACCAGTTAGTGAAGAGCGACTACTATGGCTTTATCAACTACTTTACAACACCTGGTGAAGTCTCTTTGAGTTACGGTATAAGAGAGATTGAGCAGAACGATAACATAGGAAGTGACCTAAACACTCTAAACAAGCAAAGCGTAGAAGAGCCTTACATTAAACTCGGTCTATACACGTCGAAAAAGATTTTTGGATTGAAGTGGTCTTTGAAGAGTGATGCACGTTATGGAATGGCCGAAACGCTCGACTACCTGCCAAAATGGATTCTCCGTAATAATATTGAATGGCGCAAAGACTTCCCGTATGATAACGGAATTACTGTCGGGCTAACACACTACTATACCTCGCAATACACCACACCTATGAGTGGAGTTGGCGAGACGAGTAACCTCGACGGATACGTCAGAATAAGCATTACCCCTCTTTTCGACATCCAAGCAGATGTGAAAAACCTGCTCCAGAAAGAGCATAGTTATGGCTCTGTTATTCCCGGTCTGCACTGGAATGCAGGGGTGAGATGGTATTTTATTAACTAACGATTAAGTTTAACAGCACCGATTATTTTACTAAAAGACCCTTTTTTATCAGCTGAAGTAGTAGATCTAACTGTAATTTCAGCTCCTGTTGACTACCGCTATTGTCTATAGTTAGATCGGCTTTTTCACGTTTAAACTCGTCGCTAAGCTGACTGGCGAAGCGCTTTTCAATCTCTTCATCGGTGAAGCCGCTTCTCTCTTTCAATCGTTTTGCCCGCGTCGATAGTGTGGCGAACACGTTAACACTAAGGTCGAACAGCTTTTCAATACCGGCTTCAAACAGGAGTGGGACTTCAAAGAAGACTAACTCGTTTTCGTAATTGACAATCTCGCTCTTCAGTTCTTCGATGATTTTTGGATGGAGTATGGAATTGAGCTTATTTAGCGCTTTTGGGTCGGGGAAAACTATCCCTCCTAACTTCTTACGGTCTATAGACTCTTCTGTTAAAATACCTTCGCCAAACGTCTTTACAAGTTCGTCTTTGACCTCATTGTCGAAAAGTAGCTTATGCCCTACTTCGTCAGCGGAGACTGTCTTGTACCCCATTTCAGAAAGTTTAGCCATTAGTGTTGATTTTCCGCTACCTATACTACCTGTAACTGCTATGTGTAACACTCTGTTTATCGGTCTGTTAGTCATAATTCACCTCACTTAGTTGAGTCAGAGATTATCTGTGAAAGTCTCTCTAAATTAACGTCTACTTGCAGCTCCCCTTTTAACGCTACTGCGATCTTGCCGGTCTCTTCGGAAACCACTATCGCTAAAGCGTCACTCTCTTCTGAAATTCCGACCGCTGCCAAATGCCTTGTGCCAAAATGACGTTTATACTCTAAGTTTTGTGAGAGGGGTAGCACTACTTTTGCAGCGATTATTCGGTCGTTTCGAATGATCATAGCACCGTCGTGCAGAGAGCTATTTTTGTCGAATAAAACGTTCAAAAGGCGGCTTGAGAGGATTGCGTCTATTTTTTCACCGGTTTCGATAAACTTATTTAACTTAATCTTATTTTCAATGACTATTAACGATCCCCGTTTGAGGAAACTCATCGTATCGATAGCGTTTGTCAAAGGGGCATAGATTGATTTCACCGGGGTCTTTTGGAAGGGGGCGAAGATATTGGTGTGACTCATCTTAGCTAAGATATTTCTAATCTCGGGCTGGAACAGAATAATTACCACTAATAGCCAGTGGTCTTTAAGCGTGCTGATTACCGACAGAATCATCTCTAACTGTAAAAACGAGGCGATGATGAAAAGAAATAGAAGCACGCTAAGCCCAATTAAAATTTGATAACCACCCTCCCGCTTAGCAAGAAGGATTAAACGGTAAATGATAGCCCAAACAATTAATATATCAATAATATCGGTGAAATTTGGGAGTAAAAATTCCATTATACTTACTCTCTCCCCTGATCGTAAATAGCATTAAAAGTTTTAAGAAGTTGGACGTGCTCCAACACGTCGTGAACTCTAACTATCTGAATTTTATTGTAATAAGCAAGAGCGGTTATCGCTAACGAGCCGACAATACGCCCCTGCGGCTCTGATGGGTATATCCTGTTTATGAAGCGCTTCCTCGAAGCCCCTAAAAGTATGGGAACGCCAAATGTATGAAACTCGTCGAGTCGACGGAGTATCTCTAAATTGTGTTCTATGTTTTTACCGAAACCGATACCTGGATCGAGTACTATTCGGTCTTGAGCTATCCCTTTTGATAAACAATAAGAAATACGCTCGCTGAAAAAGGTTTTTATCTCTGATACTACGTCGTCATACTGCGGATTGGCTTGCATTGTACGGGGAGTTCCCTGCATATGCATTAAGATAATCGGCACATCAGGATAGTCTAAAAGTAGATCTACCATCCCTTCGTCGAACCGGAGGCTACTAATATCGTTAATTATATCGGCACCCTGTTCTAAAGCTTTGGCTGCCACTTTCGATTTATTTGTATCTATTGAGATGATTACAGAACTCTCGCGTTCTCTAATTTTTTCTATCAGAGGGATGACCCGTCTAAGCTCCTCCGCTTCAGGGGTAGGGTCTGAGTTTGGTTTGGTAGTTTCTCCACCTATGTCAATAATCTGGGCACCCGATTCTATCATCTTAAAAGCGTGTGACAGAGCATCTTGGAGTTCAAAAAACTGACCGCCGTCTGAAAAAGAGTCCGGAGTCGCATTGATGATCCCCATAACTACCGGGTGTTCAAAAGTTAGCCGCTTGCCTCGACAGCTCAACCGTAACACTTCATTTCTTACTGGCACACTCTGAGCAAACATATTCATCATCTAATCTGATAGATAAAGGTGATTTTGCCTCGCTGGGTGAGGTCTTGCGGAATGGCGTTAAAACGCCACTCTTTAAGTGAATTCAAGCTCAGCTCTTCTAAAAGTGGGTCGTCCTTCTTGGTGACTATCAAATCGGAAATTGTGCCGTCTGAATGAACGTTAAATTGGATTGTAACTGTCCCATTCTTCTGTAGCCCTTCAGGGTATTCAGGCACCACCTCTTTGGCAATAGTTCTTTGCAGTATCTCCCCCTCCAAATAATAAGCGGCAGGGTTGTCACTTCTCCCCCCTATCAGAGAGGAAAGATGGTCTAAATAGTCGTCCCCTGTGAGAGAGACAGGCCTATCTTTTATCTGGTCAGCTTTGAGATTTTGAGCATCTTGAGCAATACTACCCTCTAAATTCTTAGTAGTGTTCCCCACCCGCTCATCAAGCTTCAGCGGGGTCGTCGCTACCTTTGGATCGATCGGCGAATCAATTCTATCTAAAGGCTCATCGATCTCAGTAAGCTGTGTAGGCAGTTTGACCTTAGAAGGGGCTTGATTAGCCTTCGTGCCTAAATTAAAGTCGCTAACCCCCGGATCTCCGATATGACGAACCGGACTACTCTCCGAAATAGTGCTCTTCGGCAAATTCTCCATCCTAAACTCTAAGATTTCAACCTGCTTAAATAGCTGCTCGGGTAAAGTCTCGTAATAGGTAAAGAACGCAATAACAACTAATAGGGCGTGAAACCCGATTGAGATGATATAGGCCCTTTTACTATCAGTCATTGCATATCCTCCGTGGTGATGATCTCAGTCGCGATAAAAAATCTATTCGTGCCCGATAGCTTCGCAACATCTAATAGTTTCACCACCTTTTTAAGTGGAATATCTTCGTCCGCTCTGACAACGACGACCTGCTCTGGATCGTCTATCAGAGTCTGGTTTAATACCGTTGGAAGAGTCTCCCACGTTACTACTAAGTCGTTGACGTAGATTACCTCTTCACGGGTAATAGTAACACTGATATTTTTATTAAACTCGTTCTGCTGCGTGCTACTCGATGGGAGATTAACCTTGATCCCGGAATGAGTTATAAAGCTCGATGAGATTAATAAAAAAATGAGTAGAAGAAACATTACGTCAGCAAAAGAAATTAGAGCTACCGACGTCATCCTCTTCTTGGTTAATTCAAGCTCCATTGTTGTCTCTCCTGACATCTAATAAAAATTGATTCGCATTCTCCTCGAGTTCACGAGCGTAAACTTCTAACTTGCCGACTAAATAGTTGTAGAAAAGTGTTGTGATGATACCTACTACTAAACCGCCAACTGTAGTTAATAGCGCTTCCCAAATACCGTCAGCTAAATAACTTATATCGACGCCACCACCCATCTGACCTATATTCATAAACACTTTTACCATCCCGGTAACTGTGCCTAAAAAACCTATCAGAGGGGCTATAGCTGCGAAAGAGGCTAAAGTTCCTAAGTTCTTTTCTAACTTGTGTAGTTCGCCCTTAGCGGTCGAAGCCATCACCTTCTCCGCCTCGTCAATACCAACCGGAAAAGCCTCTATTCCCTTTGCTAACACAGTAGCCAAAGGGCTCTCGGGAGCGCCTTCACAGATATTTTTGGCCTCTTCTAACTTGTTCTCCTTTAATAAACCCTGTACCGATTTGAGAAGACCATCGTTAGGTACCGTCGCCTTTCTAATCTTAATCACCCGCTCTATAATGATCGCGACAGAAATAATCGAGATCACAAAAAGAACGAGCATCAACCATCCACCCTTTAAAACCATCGATATTAAATTCATTCTACACCTCACCTCATTAAAAGAAATTACTCATAGCTAAAACAAGATAGATCGTGTTAGCTGTCAATTTTTCTTTTTCAGTTCGACCCTTTAAAGAGATAAAAACAAAAAAAGGGGTACCGAAAAGTACCCCTCCATTATCATTCAAGTAGCTTGAATTACTTCATCATAATCATCTTCTTGGTCGATGAGTAGTCACCTGCTACCATTTTGTAGAAATAGATTCCACTGCCAACTTCTTGGCTGTTATCATCCTTTCCGTTCCATTCAAGTGAGTGTGAACCTGCTGAGAGTCTGTTGTTAACAAGTGTTCTAACTTTTTGGCCTCTCATATTGTAAATCTCGATCAGGACGCTCTCTTCTGATTTAAGTTCGAAGCTGATTGAGGTTTCTGGGTTGAATGGGTTTGGATAGTTACCATTCAGTCTTGTCACACCAGGGATGGTGATAGTTTCAACGTTAGTTGCGTTAATGGTAATTCTTGAGGTATGTACTGGAGTAGATTCGCCAGCTGTATAGTTCGCAATTACTGTATAAATGTAAGCGCCGTTAGGAACTTCTACGTCGGTATAAGTCGTCTCAGTAACCTCGTCAGCGATTACTACGCCGTTACGTTTAACTGTATAATTCAGAACTGCACGTTCGTCGCCTAAAGCAATCATACCTCTTTCGGGGTGACCTGCATAACCACGTAGCATCCAGTTATAGTTCAAGGTGCCTGCAATTTCTATAAGAGTTTGCCACTTATTGTCAAAGAACATAAGGTTACCAAACTTGTTGTAAGCAGGTCCATCATCACAACCTGCTGGGTGTCCTGTTTGGGTATCGATATCAACACCAAGCCACAACTCAATACCATCTTTGATTGTAACGGGATGATCAAGCTCAACTTCATTCAGGGCACCGGCCTCAAAATTCACAACTTTTTGGGATAAAACTTCAGTTCCTGGATCAAGAGGGTTGTCTCCGCCACCTTCCCAAATTTTGAGTATATAAGTAGCGTTCGGTACATTAGGAGCAAAAACCATTTTTTTAACTTCAAGACCAATCACGTCGAGATCTCTAAGCTGTTCACTTGTAAAGCGTGAAGCAATTTTAAACTTAGCAGCACCACCTGTTCCAACACCGTTACCAGTATATTCTCCACTCCAATGGAACCATTGTGGTACACCTTTAATTGATCCTGGTTCCTGCCAAGAGAGGACTACGTTGTTTTGGTCGACTACTTCAAATTTAAGATCGTCTACTGGGAGTAAGAGCTCTACGAGTTCGATACTTTTCTCGAATACCGCACCATCAATTTCTACATTTTCTTCTTTATAATACTCAAAGCCGTCGAGTGATGCAGAGATCTCATAGATTCCTGGCATTACATCAGGAATGATGGCCATTCCAGTTGATGAAGTTGTTTTGGAGTAATTGGCAGCTCCCTTCAGTGTGACTACTGTGCCAGTTGGCTCATCACCTGAGTTGGTAGTTACTTCGATGGTAACTAATGAGAGTTCACCTTTGAAGAGGATATTTGAGTGTGTTGGATTTGAAGTTCCATCTGTATCGTAGTTAGCTGTAATAGCAAAGCCATAGAAACCGTCTACTAATTCATCCCAATCGTTGTCTTCATATTCAAGTACTTCTAAGTCTTCTACTTTTTGTAGATCTGTCCATAACTCGGGATTATCTTTATCCTCTTCAGCATATCTGTATAAGTTGTATGAGATGAGTGCACGTGAACTTCTTACTTCAGTAGTCTGAACTGCAACATTACTATTACTTGCAACAGTAGCTTTTCCACTTCTCAACTCGAAGTTTGCGTTCTCTGTAAAGCCAATTTTCGATATATCAAACTCTACTTTTTTAGCAAGCGCTTCGCCACTTTGTGGCGGGGCTAAAACATAAAGGTCTATTAGGAAGTCACCTCCTGCCACAACACCATCTGACAGATCGCCGAGGTTTACGATAGCTGAGAAACCGTTTAATGCCGCATCCATATCTAAACAGGGATATGCATCATCTGCCTCATTTCCAAGAGGCTGCATAAATATACCTATGAAATCGGTATCTGTTGGAAGTGACTCTAAGGAAATATTTCTCTCCCAGTTGTCGTTCACGGTTGTGTTAAAAGGTCCATACTCCTTTAAAAAAACACCTGTTTCCCAATCAATTACGTGAATTTTGTATGGCCAAACTCCGTTTAAGCCCCAAGAGGAGTGTCTAAACTCAACTCTTTCGAGGTAGGTACCTCTAATGTTAGAGATATCAAATACTGAACCGTAACCAGCAAAATTAAGCTGGTAATAACTATCAACAGGGTTATTATCGTGTTGTCTTAACAAAGTTTCTACCCATTCAACAGGTTCTCCCCATGTTAAATGAGCGTACTCATTGTTAACCCTCTCTGCTTGTAAGAATTCTGGTGGATATGGGATTCCTCTTTCACCATCTCTTACTTTGTGACTGTCAAATGACTTAGCTGTGAAAACACTATTCGCTGAGAGGAATACTACCATTCCGAGCAAAAGCATGATCACAAAAAACTTCAATGCATTCTGTTTCATAAACTACTCCTTACTTACTTTTCTTTATCGTGGTTAATTCTAACTCCATAGTTGACTGGCTTAAAACTGTTTATACAGATAAAAACTGTCTCTATCACTACGGTACACTCTTAAATAATGTTCTGATAGAACCTCCTACATCAATTGGCCTTTAACTGACATCTCAACTTTTTTTGTCAACTTCTTTTTGCTCGCAAGATATCTGTATAGCTAATCTTTTTAGGTATCCTGCGTAATTTCAGCGTATATTTAGTTGAAATATATTGACTTAAAAGTGAGGAGCTTGAATCTTAGGAAAATATTTATTAGTGTAGAGGTTATGGGTAATTATATCATCGCAATTGACGGCCCGGCTGCGTCCGGCAAAAGCACAACCGCGAAAGGGTTGGCAAAACTGTTAAACTATACTTACATAGATACAGGGGCTATGTTTCGGGCAGTGGCTCTGGCTATTTTGGAAGAGAATATCGACTACCAAAATGAAGAGAACTTGAACGAACTTCTGAACTCTATTAATATTGAATTCAGACTTATCAAAGAAGTTCAGAATATTTTTCTTAACGGCGTTAATGTTTCCGACAAAATTCGCCTCCCAGAAGTAACGAAACTCTCTTCGATAATCGCTACATACCCTGCCGTCCGTTCAAAACTGTTAGAGCTACAACGTGAGTTTGGAAAGAATGGTAGAATTATTATGGACGGTAGAGACATAGGTACGGTTATCTTCCCTAATGCTGACTTCAAGTTTTTCCTTACCGGGTCAACCCGTATCAGAGCGGAGCGCCGCTGGAAAGAGCTTAACGATCCGAATGTTTCACTCGAAGAGATTGAAGAGGATTTGATTTGGCGTGATAAAAACGATAGTAGTCGCTCTATAGCTCCACTCCAAAAAGCTGTAGATGCTTATGAAGTGGATACGAACGATATGTCGGTTGAAGAACAAGTGAACTACCTGTATAGAATAATTGAGGATAAGAGATGAGATTATCATATCGAATTGCAACTTCCACTATACGTTGCTTAATGAAATATGGATTCCGCTATAAGGTTGAAAACAAGGAGAGGTTGGCAGACTGGACACCTTGTATCATCGCTGCAAACCATCTATCCTATTTCGATCCGCCATTCATTGGCTCAGTACTACCCACAGAGATAAGTTTTTTGGCCAAGACTGAGCTTTTTGAAGTACCGCTGTTTGGTAATATGATTCGCTATTTCAATAGTATTCCAGTCCGAAGAGGTTCTATTGATAGAGCTACTATTGATCAGGTAACGGCAGTTTTGGCAGACAACAGATCCATCCTAATCTTCCCCGAAGGGGGACGTAAGTCGTTTACCGCTAAGCCTGGTATAGGGATAGTGGTTCGTGAGACTGGAATGCCTGTACAACCCGTATACATAAAATACAGTTACCTTTTTAAAATAGGTCCGATCAAAAAGAGAAAGGTCAAAATATATATCGGTGAAAGAATAGATACCACCCACTATATGGAGCTACCTAAAGAAAAAGATACGTACCGTTTGATCTCTAAAGAAATACTAAACAAGATAAATCAATTGCCTTATGAAAAAAACAGTAAGATTAGCTAAAAATGCCGGTTTCTGCTTCGGCGTTAAAAGAGCGATAAATTTAGCAGAAGAAGCTTCGTCAGACCACCCTGAGATTGTAACTTTAGGACCTATTATACATAATCCACAGATGGTAGAACACCTTAGAAGAAAAGGTATCTCACCCGTCGAAGAGGATGATCTGCCAACAGATAAACCTGTAATCATTCGCTCACACGGTATCACAAAAGAACTTAGAAAGCGGTTAGAAGAGACATCGCCCTCTGTCATTGACGCTACTTGTCCCTATGTGGATAACTGTATGCAACATGCAAAACAGCTGAGTAAAGAGGGGTACCCTGTTATCATCTATGGGAATAAGGACCACCCTGAAGTGATTGCTCTTAAATCATATATTGCCGGAGAGTCTTATATCCTCTCTGATGAAGATAGATTGCCTGATAAGCGATTTTCTAAATTAGCGGTTATAAGCCAGACGACTAAGAGTATTGAAGGGTTTCAGAAGCTCATTGGCAAACTTATACCGTCGGTTAAAGAGCTGCGAGTATTCAATACTATATGCGCCGCTACTTCGGTAAGACAATCCTCGTCGTATAATTTGGCTAAAGAGAGTGACCTAATGATCGTCATAGGGGGCAAGAACAGTTCGAACACGCAGATGCTTTTCAATATCTGTAATAACATAGTAGAAACGCTTCATATTGAGGAGGCTGAGGAGTTGGACTGTAAAATTTTAGAAGAAAAATCAAACATAGGCTTGACAGCTGGAGCCTCTACTCCAGATTGGATAATTGTCGAGGTCTATAACAAGATAATGAAATGTTTTAGGGATGAAGAGAAGTTAATATCGAAAATTAAAGATATCCCTGGATACAAGGAGGAATGAATGCATTTCAATAATCAAACTGAAAACAATGATGATAACCGCACCTTAAACAACGAGCAAACAGATACTCAAAAACCTGAGCTCGAACAGAATGAGAATGCACATATCGAAGAGCCGGTAAGTGAAGAAAAAGAGGTGACCCAAGAGGTTAACGAACCTACAGAACCGCCTAAAAAAGAGGTTAAAAAAGAGTCTTCAAGCATTAAAGAGCCTACTATGACACCAGAAGAAATTCAGGCTGCCGAAGAGTTCCAAAAACAAATCGAACAATACGAAGAGACTCTACGTGACTATCAGTCTGGCGAGATAATCGAAGGCATTATCGTGGATTTCAATGAAAAAGAAGTAATGATTGATATCGGATATAAATCAGAAGGCTCTATCCCTATCTCCGAGTTCCCTAACCCTGAAACGATCCAACTTAACGCTACTATTAAAGTTTTCATTAATAAAGTAGAAAATAGCGAAGGGAAAGTATCACTCTCAAAAAGAATCGCTGACTTCCGATTGGCACAAGCTGAATTACAAGAGATCTTTAAGAATAACGAAACCGTGCTCGGCGTAATCAAACAGCGCGTAAAAGGTGGAATGATTGTCGAAATTAAAGGAG
The DNA here is from genome assembly GCA_020532365.1 of Candidatus Cloacimonadota bacterium. GTDB lineage: Bacteria > Cloacimonadota > Cloacimonadia > Cloacimonadales > JAJBBL01 > JAJBBL01. The sequence goes on from JAJBBL010000201.1 coordinate 13,578, forward strand.
AATTGAACGCATTCTTGCCCGGCTCACATATCTCAATTAAACCTATTCCAAATCTTGATCAGTTCATCGGAAAAGAGCTGGACTTCAAGATTATTAATATCGACGAAGAAAAGAAAAATATTATCGTCTCCAGAAAAAAAGTGCTGGAAGAAGAACAACAAGAGAAAATTGCAAGCCTACTCGAAAAAATTGAAATCGATGCAGAACTTGAAGGTGAAGTAAAAAACATTACAGAATATGGTGCCTTCATTGACTTAGGTGGCATGGACGGTTTACTGCATATTACCGATATGTCCTGGGGACACATCAGTCACCCGTCAGAGATGCTTAATATCGGAGATAAGGTAAAAGTAAAGGTTATTAACTACGAACCTGAAGAATCAAAGATTTCACTCGGCCTTAAACAGCTCGTTCCTCATCCTTGGGAAAATATTGAACGCAAATATGAAGAGGGCTCACAAATCGAAGGGAAGGTGGTCAACATCACCAATTACGGTGCATTCGTCGAAATAGAGCCTGGCGTTGAAGGGCTTGTACACGTCTCTGAGATGTCTTGGACAAGAAAAATTACACACCCAAAACAGATCTTGAAGGTTGATGACAAGATTAGCGCTATCGTTCTCTCCGTATCTAAAGAAGAGCGTAAAATCTCGCTCGGAATGAAACAGATGGAGGCTAACCCTTGGCTGCTTTTAGATGAAAAATACCCCGTCGGTACTATCATCAAAGGTAAGATCAAAAATATGACTCCGTTCGGCGCATTCGTTGAAATAGAAAACGATATTGATGGACTAATCCACATTTCAGATATCTCTTGGACAAAACGTATCTACCACCCTAAAGAGGTCTTCAAAAAAGGACAAGAGGTTGAAGTGATGATCCTCTCTATCGATAAACACCTGCACCGTATTGCGTTAGGTGTTAAGCAAATATCAGGAGATCCTTGGGAAGGATTAGATCATAAACTACCCATCAATACAGAGATCATCGGTGTCATCTCTAAACTAATATCGAAAGGTGTACTCGTTGAACTTGACGTCGAAGGAACACCAATCGAAGGGTTTATACCAATCTCACACCTCGCTATCCCACGCTTAGAAAAACCTGAGCTGGCCTTCTCCGTAGGGGATGAAGTACCTATGAAAGTTATTGAACTCGATATGGAAAACAGACGACTCATCCTAAGTATAAAAGCTTACTTCTTCTCCAGAGAACGTGAAGAGCTGCAAAAATTCACTAAAACTCACGAGCCTCGACAAGAAGAACCTGTTGAAGAAATAGAGGAAGAGTTGGAAGAAGAAATCACACAAACTGAGACACAACCAGAAACTACTGATACAGTTGAAACAACTCCTCAAACTGAAGAGGCTTCAGAGCCTGAAACAGAAGAAATCGAAGAGCAACAAACTGAAACCGTTCCAGAAACAGAATCTGAAGAGATAGACGTAGTCGAAGAAGAAGAAACTGTTGAAACGGAAAAAGAGACTGAGACTGAGGAGATTGAAGAATAAAACTTCAGATTATTTAATCGTGAGATGAAAATATATCTGATCGGATTTATGGGGGCTGGGAAAAGCTACCTCGGTAAACTATTAGCCGAGAGACTCTCCCTCCCCTTTTTTGATTTTGACACACTTATAGAACAAAAAACAAAGAGGTCTATCACCGATATTTTTAAAATATCAGGTGAAGAAACGTTCCGAGATTATGAAACTGAACTCCTCACCCAGCTCAATGAATATGGCGTCATAGCCACAGGTGGCGGGATAATAGAAAGAGCTGAAAATCGAGTACTGTTAAAAAATAGAGCTCATATAACCGTTTGGCTCAACACCGAATGGCATACAATTCAAAGACGCTTGTCCTTACCCCAACAAACTCAAAGCATAAGACCAAAAGTTGACCAGCTATCTACTACTGAACTGTACGAGCTTTGGAGAAGAAGATTACCGCTATATGAAGAGGTTGCAGACCTTACTAATACCGACGGGATGATAGAGAATTTAGAGTCCCAAATCTTGGAGCTCCACAAAGCCCACCTATAGATGGCAGCTCCCCCCTTTATCAACCCGTCAGCATAGAGTTATTTACCGCTAAGCAACTTAGCGTATAATTGTGAACCTTCCGCTTTCCATCTCGTTACCGACGTGTACTTTATATAAATAGACACCATTAGACAGATACTTTTCAGAAGCATCAAGCTGAATAATATGATTACCAGAGGCTACCCCTTTCACATCAAAAGTCTTTATTCTTCTCCCTTTGATGTCATAAATATCTAAAGATAATTCCCCTACTTTCGGCACAAAAATGTCAA